>CAYPFE010000446.1:0-2912 GCA_964409895.1 uncultured Novosphingobium sp. | reverse complement strand
CGATGAAGGGCCTGCCGCTCGCCTATTCGAAGGACATGCAGGACGACAAGCCGCCCGTGTTCGAGGCCGCGGGCCTGCTGGCGCTGTCGATCGCGGCAATGACGGGGATGGTGGCGGATACGGATTTCCGCACCGCGCGGATGCGCGAAGCCGCCGAGCTGGGTTACGCGACGGCAACCGATCTTGCCGACTGGCTGGTGCGTGAAGCCGATATTCCCTTCCGCGAGGCTCATCACATCACTGGTGCGGCAGTAAAACTCGCCGAAGAGCGCGGACTGGCGCTCGACCAGCTCCCACTCGCCGATCTCAAGGCGATAGACAAGCGCATCGACGAACGGGTATTCTCCGCTCTGTCGGTAGAGGCATCGGTGGCGGCAAGATGCAGCCACGGCGGCACCGCGCCGGATCAGGTGCGCCTGCGGGTTGCCGAGGCCCGCGCGGCGCTTGGAATGGAGTGAAGCACATGCGCACAGCAACCGCGATATTCGCGCTCATGCTGCTGGCCGCGTGCGGCCAGAAGAATGCACTGGTGCCCAGGCAAGGCGCCAGCCTGCCCGTCGCTCCCTATGGGCTGGATGAACAGCCTTCTTCGACCGCCTTGCTTGAGCCTCCGCCACAGGCCATGCCGGAACGCAGCGTCGAATTGCGCAAGCGTTCGGAACCGCGCGAGGACGATCCCTTCGACCTGCCCCCGGCCCAATAACGTAGCGGCAGGACAATGGATCATTTCAGCTACAGGGACGGCGTGCTTCATGCCGAGGACGTTCCGCTTACCGCCATTGCCGAAGCGGTGGGTACGCCGGTCTATGTCTATTCGCGAGCGACCCTGGAACGCCACGCGCGGGTGTTTAGAGAGGCATTGGCGGACCTCGACGATCCGCTGGTGGCCTATTCTGTGAAGGCCAATCCCAACGGCGCGCTGCTCGCGGTTCTTGCGCGGCAAGGGCTGGGCGCGGATGTGGTATCCAGCGGTGAACTGTTGCGTGCAGTCCACGCCGGCATCCCGGCGGACAGGATCGTGTTCTCTGGCGTCGGAAAGACTGCCGAGGAAATGCGCATCGCATTGGAGCACGGCATCTACCAGTTCAACCTGGAGAGCGAGCCGGAAGCGGAAATGCTGTCCACCGTCGCATCCGGCATGGGCAAGGTCGCCAACGTCGCGTTTCGTATCAATCCCGATGTCGATGCGAAGACCCACGCCAAGATCTCTACCGGAAAGGCGGAAGACAAATTCGGCATTCCTTATGGCAATGCCCTTTCAGCCTACGCGCTTGCCGCCCAGTTGCCGGGGCTCAGGATCCAGGGCGTCGATGTCCATATCGGCAGCCAGATAACCGAACTCGATCCGTTTGAGGTCGCATTTTTCCGTCTTGGAGAGATGATAGGTGCGCTTAGAGCTGCCGGACATGCGATAGAAACGGCCGATCTCGGCGGAGGGCTTGGCGTGCCATATGATCCTGCTTTGCCCGCGCCGCCGCTGCCTGCAGACTATGGCGCGATGATTGCCCGGGTCACGAAGGACTGGAATGTAAGGCTGCTGTTCGAACCGGGCCGAGTGATTGCCGGCAATGCAGGGGTTCTGCTGACCCGGGTCATCAGGGTCAAGCAGGGAGCGACCCAACCCTTCGTCATCGTCGATGCCGCGATGAACGATCTCGTCCGCCCGGCGATGTACGAAGCCTGGCACGACATCCGTGCAGTCCGCCCGCGCAATGACCATTTCACGGCCAGCGTCGTTGGCCCGATCTGCGAGACCGGTGATACCTTTGCCACGGCGCGGGACATGGACGCGGTCGAGGCCGACGATCTCATCGTGTTCGTAACCGCCGGCGCCTATGGCGCGAACATGGCGACCAATTACAACAGCCGCCCGCTGGTGCCCGAGGTGCTGGTTTCGGGCGACAAGTGGTCCGTCGTTCGCGCCCGCCCGCCCATCGAGGCGCTGATCGCAGCCGATCACATACCCGACTGGCTCGAGTGACCGATTCCTTGCCCCTTTTCCATCGCATCGCCGGCATGCCGGTCGTCGTGCTGGGATCGGGAGAGACGGCCGCGGCGCGGCGGCGGCTGGTAGGGCGCGCGGGCGGTATGGCAGTGGACGTCATCGATGAAGGAATTGCGCGGGGCGCGCGGTTGGCCTTCGTCGCCCATATTGATGCTGCGGACTGTGAACAAGATGCCGGGACGCTACGCGCGGCGGGCCTGCTGGTGAACGTGGCCGACCGCCCCGATCTCTGCGACTTCACGGTGCCATCGATCCTCGACCGTTCTCCGGTCCTGCTGGCGATCGGCACGGGCGGCGCATCCGCTGGTCTCGCCAAGGCGCTACGCCTGAGGCTGGAGGCGCGGCTGCCCGCATCGCTGGGCAGATTGGCACAGACGCTGTCGCATGCGCGCGGCAAGCTGCGGACGCGCTGGCCCGATGCCGGAGAGCGCCGCCGTGCGCTCGACGAAGCGCTGGGGGAGGGCGGCGCGCTCGATCCGCTGCGCGAATCCAGCGCCGATTGCGTGGAACCTTGGCTGGCGGGTGCCGCCGGCAGCGCCCCCGATGCAGTGTTCGAAATCCGCCTGGCCAGCTCCGATCCCGACGACCTTACCCTTCGACAGGCAAGGGCGCTGGGTTCGGCGGACGTGCTGGTTCACGAGGACGGTGTTCCGGCCGCCATCATCGACCGCGCCCGGGCCGATGCCGCACGCGCGGTTATCGGGCGCGGCGAAATCGCGCCCGATGCACCGGGGCTGGTTGTAGTCCTGCGGCTGACCTGACCGCCTTACGGCAGCGGCGGCCTCCTATACCATCGCGCTGAGATGCTGACGCATCACGCGCTGGAATTGCTCAAGCGCCACACGGGCTTTGGTATTACTTGGCCGAAAGCTTCGCGAGGTCGACGTCGATGGCGGCGTGCAGGTCG
>CAYPFE010000445.1:0-2915 GCA_964409895.1 uncultured Novosphingobium sp. | reverse complement strand
CGGTCATCCGCTGGCGCAGGCTGGAAATCACCCGCGAGCGCAGCATCATGTTGGCATGCACGCTCTCGCGCCTGAGATCTAGGAAACGGTATTTGAGGCGGATATCCTCCGGATAGTCCTGCTCGCCCGCCACCGGCATCGGCAGTTCCTCGGCGCGCGACTGCACGTTGACGGCACGCGCGAAGACTTCTATCTCACCCGTCGGCAGGTTGGAGTTGATCGTCTCGTCCGACCGCTTCTTGACCTCACCATCGATGGTAACGACGCTTTCGGCACGCAGCGAATCGAGCAGTTCCAGCGCCGGACTGTCCTCGTCCGCGACGATCTGGGTGATGCCGTAATGATCGCGCAGATCGACGAACAGCACGCCGCCATGGTCACGTTTGCGGTGAATCCAGCCTGAAAGCCGGACTGTCTGGCCGACATCGCCAGCGCTCAAGGCGCCGCAGCTGTGAGTGCGGAAAGGATGGGTCATAAAAGCTTCACAAATGGCTGAATCGGTGCGGTTGGCGTGCCCCTAGTCGACTGCAGCCGGGATTTCCAGTGCAGGCTGAAGCTCGCAGCGAATTAAGCCGATGGTAACTCATACTCAATCATTGGCTGTTAGGCACTTTCGGCAAGTACTGGCGGAGCATGCTCGTGAACAGCATTACCATCGACGGGATGGAAGAAATGGAGTTCCGCCGCTCCATCGAGTCCATGTTGCGCAATGGACGGGCCGATGACGCGGCGGACAAGCTCAAGAATCTCCTAGCGGATTTCGCCGGAGAGGGCCGGATTCTGCCCGAACGGTTTCTTTCGGTCACTGCACACGATATCCGGCTGGACGGCTGGGACCAGCTGGGCGACAAGCTTGGCGAATACGACAGGCCGGAAGTGCCGATGTCGGCCATCAGCATCGACATCCTCGATCCGCAGGGAATCGGCGCGCGTCCGGATTCCGGCGGTTGTCTCAAGCCCGTCATGGAAACGAGCTATTTCTCGGACAGCGCCTACCCTTTCTCGGAAGCCGGGCGCGAAGACCTGCTTGATGGCTATTCCTCGTTTGGTTGCGAGTGGCAGGGCAATTTCGAAAATGTCGACACGGTCATATCGGTCGAAGGCATCGACGATCTTTACGGCGCGACCGTCGGCCTTGAGAACAAGGTGGCAGCCGGCGGAAAAGCCGAATTGTCGGACATCTAGGCCGGATCGGTCGGATCCTGCTATCTTGCCGCACTGATCCACCAGGCGATCCGCGATGCCGCGAGGGAAAAGGGCCTGCCTCGCCCTATCTGCATTCTGGCGGGAAGCAACGACGCCTATCCCTTTTTCGACGCCCCGGCGCTGACAGCGCAAGAGTATTGCGCTGCCAACGGCATCGAGATGCCTGACGAAAGTGACGATGCCTTGGGTTTCGACGACGAAATGGACGAAGCCGCGCATCACGGACCCGGCGGCATGGCGAGCCTGGAAGACCTGATGGGCCTGGGCACAAGGAAGAAGGAAAAGAAACCCGTCCTGACGATTGCGCCGGACGAGGCGGATACCTCCGAGTCGCTCGAATCGCTCGAACAGCCGATTGGCGCTCCTGTCGAAGAAGACGGCAGGGAGCATATCATGCCCTCCCTGGATCTGGGGCATGTCCCGGAAACCGAGGACAGCTGGCAGCCTGCAGATGGCCCGCCCAAAGTTCATTGGGCGGACGATGCGGACGATGTGCACACCGCGCCGCAAGCAGAACCTGCAATGTCAGCTGCGTTCGACGCGGCAACCGCATCGATACCGCTCCAGGCCGGAATCGAGGAGGCCATCACTCCGATCGATTTCGGTTCGATACCATCAGCCCAACCGATCGCATTCGATGACAGTCAGCCGCCGGCTCCTGCTGATGGCTACAATGCCGGCGATGCCCTCTTGCCGGGCGAGTATTTGAGCAACGATTTCCCGCAGGAAGAACAGCCGCTCGAGCCAGGTGGCATCGAACCAATGGGTCCCGCCGACTTCGAACCGGAACCCCCGATGGATCGGCTGCCCAGCGAATCGCCCGATCCCGCTGGCGGACCTACGGAGCTCCAGCCGTTTCCTCCCACGAGCGAGCCCTCCCCCTACCCTGCAGGTCCGGGTTTCGACGCGCTGACAGAAGACTGGGAGGCCGCGCCCGCCAGTCCGGATGCCAACGGCATGGACTTGCCCGGCGAAGTTCCTCTGCCCAACATGGACGAACCGCTCGATTTCAGCGGGAACGATGGCGGCGAAATGCCGCTTGATCTGGACCAGTTCGCGGAAGCCACAGGGCTCGATCCCCAGTCGTGGGCCGCAGAACTCGACCTTCCGTGCAACGAAGAAACCACGGACAACCCGCCGGTTCCGGCGTTCGAAGCGAGCGATGCGGCACCCCCGCGGGAACGGCAACCAGAGCCCAAACCGGCCCGCCATGCCATTCGCGTGATCGCCGCGTCGGTCTCAAACGATGGCGATGCCCACAGGCCGCAACCCGCGCGCCAGGATACGTCGCTGGTCCTTTTGATCGTGCTCGCAATCGGCAGGGGCGGAAAATGGCTGTGGAATCGCTTCGCCAAGCGTTGAAGTAACGCTGCGTTGGGCGTAACGCGCGCAGCATATGAAGATTCATCCGCTGATCACGACAAGCGGCGAACTGGAATCGCTTTGCCGGCGCCTTGCGCAATCGGAATTCGTCGCCGTCGACACCGAATTCATGCGCGAGAATACCTACTGGCCGGAATTGTGCCTGCTCCAGATCGCCAATGACAAGGAAGCCGCCGCGATCGATCCGATGGCGGACGGCCTCGACATGTCGCCGCTGCTCGACCTCCTGACCGACAACAAGGACGTGCTCAAGGTCTTCCATGCCGGTGGCCAGGACGTCGAGATCATCTACAACGCCACCGGCCGCACGCCGCATCCGATCTTCG
>CAYPFE010000444.1:0-2919 GCA_964409895.1 uncultured Novosphingobium sp. | reverse complement strand
TTTCGACCTCGTCGAACAGCACCACCTGATAGGGCCGGCGCCGGACCGCTTCTGTCAGCACGCCGCCTTCCTCGTAACCGACATAGCCCGGGGGGGCGCCGATCAGCCTGGCGACCGCGTGCTTCTCCATGAATTCGCTCATGTCGATGCGCACCATCGCCTGGTCGTCGTCGAACAGGAAGGCGGCGAGCGCCTTGGTCAGTTCGGTCTTGCCAACACCGGTGGGACCGAGAAACAGGAACGAGCCCAGCGGCCGGTTCGGATCCTGCAGGCCAGCCCTCGCCCTGCGGACAGCCTTGGACACGGCCTCGACCGCATCCTTCTGGCCGATCACGCGTTCGCCAAGGACTTCTTCCATTTTCAGCAGCTTGTCGCGCTCGCCCTCGAGCATCTTCTCGACCGGCACACCGGTCCAGCGGCTGACGATCGAGGCGATGTCCTCCTCGGTCACTTCCTCACGCAGCAAGGCATTCTCGTTATTGCCAGCCGCTTCGTCGAGCTGTTCTTCCAGTTCCGGGATGGTGCCGTAGGACAGTTCGCCCGCACGTGCGAGATCGCCGGAACGCTGCGCCTGCTCAAGTTCGAGCCGGGCCGCATCGAGCTGCTCCTTGATCTTGCCTTCGTTGGCGATCTTGTCGCGCTCGTTCTGCCAGCGCGTAGTCAGTTCCGCGCTTTGCTGTTCGAGTTCGGACAAATCCTTGAGCAGCGTTTTCAGCCGGTCCTTCGAGGCCTGGTCGCTCTCCTTCTGCAGCGCTTGCGCTTCGATCTTGAGCTGGATGATGCGGCGGTCGAGGGTTTCGATTTCTTCGGGCTTGCTTTCCACCTCCATGCGGATGCGGCTCGCCGCCTCGTCCATCAGGTCGATGGCCTTGTCTGGCAGGAAGCGGTTGGTGATGTAGCGGTTCGATAGCTGCGCCGAGGCGACGATGGCACCGTCGGTGATGCGCACACCATGATGCAGCTCGTATTTCTCCTTGAGGCCGCGCAGAATCGAGATCGTGTCCCCGACCGTCGGTTCGTCGACATACACGGGCTGGAACCGCCGCTGCAGCGCCGCGTCCTTCTCGACATATTTCTGGTATTCGTCGAGCGTGGTCGCACCGATACAGTGCAGCTCGCCGCGCGCCAGCGCAGGCTTGAGGAGGTTCGAGGCATCCATCGAGCCTTCCGACGCACCTGCGCCGATCAGCGTGTGCATCTCGTCGATGAACAGGATGATGTCGCCTTCGGAACCCCTGACCTCGTCGAGCACCGCCTTGAGGCGTTCCTCGAACTCGCCGCGGTACTTGGCGCCGGCAATCAGCGAGCCCATGTCGAGCGCCATCAGCTTGCGGTCTCTCAGCGAATCGGGAACGTCGCCATTGGCAATCCTGAGCGCGAGGCCCTCGGCAATGGCAGTCTTGCCGGTGCCGGGCTCCCCGATGACGACAGGATTGTTCTTGGTCCTCCGGGCGAGAATCTGCACGACGCGGCGAATTTCTTCGTCGCGGCCGATCACCGGGTCGAGCTTGCCGTCGCGCGCGGCCTGCGTCAGGTCACGCGCGTATTTCTTCATCGCGTCATAGCTCTCTTCGGCAGAAGCAGTGTCGGCAGTGCGCCCGCCACGTAGTTCGGTGATGGCTGCTTCCAGAGCCTTTGCATCGAGACCGGCAGCGGCGAGCGCCTTGCCTGCCTCGGTGGTGCTTGCCAGCGCGAGAGCCAGCAGCAGCCGTTCGACCGTGACATAGGCATCGCCGGACTTCGAGGCGATCTGCTCTGTCTGGTCGAGCACGCGCACCGCGTCGTTATCGAGGCCGGGCGTTTGCTGTGCCCCGCCGCCGGAGACCGCCGGCACCTTGCCCAGTGCGGTGTCGACGGCCTGCAGCGCGGCTGCGGGGTTCCCGTCCGCGCGCTGGATCAGCCCGGCGGCCATGCCTTCATTGTCTTCCAGCAATGCCTTGAGGATATGCTCCGGTCCGATGCGCTGGTGGCTCATGCGGATCGCCACAGTCTGCGCGGACTGCAGGAAACCCTTGGCCCTGTCGGTGAATTTTTCGAGATTCATGGTGTCGTTTGCCTCCTGACACATGAGATATGGTGTTGCATTTTTGCAACACAAGTCCCTGCGCCGTGATTTTGGCAGTCAGAATCATTTTTTCCGGTGGCGCCTTGATCGCGGGCAAGTTCCCGCGGAAAGGCCTTGCCAACATGGTGCGCTGTTGCAGGATTTCCAGTGCCGAGGCCCGGCAATCAGGCCGATTTGTACAATGCGGGCTTGGCCACACCGTCCGCTGCGCATATGGCATGTCCAAACCGAACGATTGGAAGGGGTGCCGACGTGCCGAAATTCAGTGCAGATCAAGTAGCAGCCGTTCTGGCGATCAAGCAGGCGATCTACGAGTGGGGTGACGAACTCGACATCCACAACGGCAGGACAATGAAAGAACGCGACTGCCTGACTACCGATGTCCAGTATAACGTCGGCGGCGAATGGCGCGACGGTATCGACGCGGTGGTAGGCTTCTACACCATGCGCCTCGAGCAGCAGCAGGAAGCAGGCGCGGTGATGTGCATGCGCCACTTCATCACCAATCTGAAGGTCTCCTTCACCAGCGCGAGCCATGCCAAGGCGGATTTCCTCCTCCTGTTCTTCGCCAAGCCCGGCGATCCGCCGTTCGTCGGCGATAACCAGCCGCTCGCCAGTGCCGATGTCTGGATGGAATGCGCCCGCAGCGATGACGGCGACTGGCGCATCAGCCGCTTCGACAGCACCCAGATCTTCATCAAGGGATAGCATTCCGCGTTTCCGCAACTCCGCCGCGAGCCCCATGACATTGCGCAAGCTCCTGACAACAGCCTGGCTCCTCCTGGGGCTGGCGGCCTGTGCCACCACTCCGCCAGTCATGGATGCGGCGGAAACCGACATAACGCGGACCCAGG
>CAYPFE010000443.1:0-2919 GCA_964409895.1 uncultured Novosphingobium sp. | reverse complement strand
ATAAAGATTCGCTGCGCTGCTTCCCGGCTTATCGCACGAAAACCGCTCACTGCATCGGTAATTTCGGTCCTTGAAAGTCGGCGAACAACCGTGCTGCCCAGGCGTTGGAGGACGCGTTTGAACGGTCCAAAATGCGCGTTGTCGCGTACGCCGCGATCGCCGACGACGATGTCGGCCGTTCCCGCGACGATGGGGGCGACGATTTTGGCAATATCCTCGCCGACATACTGACCATCGGCGTCGGTGTTGACGATAATGTCGGCCCCGGCACGCAGAGCATGGTCCACGCCGCTCTGGAACGCGGCCGCCAATCCACGGTTCCGGCGATGCCGGACGATGTGATGTACACCGAACCTGCGGGCTACGCCCGATTTATCGTCGCTGCTGCCGTCATCGATCACGAGTACCTCTATCTGATCGATGCCTGCGATCTTGCGCGGAAGCGCAGCCAGGGTCTCTGGGAGATGGTCTGCCTCGTTCAGGCACGGAATCTGGATTATCAACTTGGTCACTGTTTCCCCCGGCATTTCAGCCGCGAGTAGCTGACAGCTATTAACACTCCATAAAGCATAGTGAAGCGCGGCCCGGCTCGCGATTCCTCCACACGGGCTCCGATCGACCGCCTCCCCGAATTCCGGACACATCACTGGCAAATTTTACCGGATGTTAACCAGGTTTGCTCCACTCCCGCCATGACTAAGGGGAGATACTCATTGCTCGTGAAGAGGCGATCATGACCATGGCCGGGCTGGAGAAGTCTGATGTCTAGCGTGGCAGCTGAACAGGGCAAACGCCCGATGAGCGGCAATGCCGTGCTTGAACGTGAATGGGTTACCCCGGGGCTGGCGCTCACCTTTGCCAGCAGCGCATTCGCGATCATGTTCGTGCCGAACCCGCAGGGGCTGATACCGGCTCTCAACATTCTGCCCGCGTGGCTTGCAGCGGCGACCATCACCGTCAGCATCTATGGCCTGATCCTTGCCGGTATGCGCGGCGTGGACAAGCCACTTGCCGAATTGCGGAAACTCGGCCTTGTCAACGTCGCCGCGCTGTTTCTGGCGTTCACGCTCACCGGGCTCAACATGATCGCCTTCATGTGGATGAAGCCTCTGCTGAACTATCTCGTCCCCTTTACTGCGGATCCCCTGCTGGCGGATCTCGATTACCTTCTGTTCTTCGGCAACGATCCCTTCAAGCTGCTGGCCTGGCTCAATTTCCCTTACTCGGGGATTGTCTACCACCAGACATGGTTCGTGATGATCATCCTGTGCCTTACCATCGTGATCGCGTCGCCCAAATCGAGGGAACGCTCGGCCCTGCTGATGACCTATTTCACGCTCTGGTCGGTAATCGCGCCTGTGATGCACACTATGCTGCCTGCCGCCGGACCGATCTTCTTCGAGCGGATGGGCTATGGCGACCGCTTCGCCACCCTCGCTCCCGGCCCGGAAACGATGCAGGTTGCTGACTACCTTTGGGCAATCTACTCGATGAAGACCTTCGGCGCTGGCAGCGGCATCTCCGCGATGCCTTCCATGCATATCGCGATGACTTCATGGGTGCTGCTGGTCATCTGGACGCTTTCCCGGCGGCTGCTGGTTCCAGGCCTGATAGGGGCGACCATCATTTATCTGCTGTCGATCTCGCTGGGCTGGCATTATGCTGTCGACGGCATAGTTGCGGCGGCCTGTGCATTTGGCTGCTACCACTTCTTTCTTAGGGTCTACAAAGGAAAGCCACGGCATTCGGAAATCGCCGGGCAACAGCCAGCGATTGCCAATCAGCCGGGATTCGCGCCGCCAGCCCCCTGACCCGAGCGCTTCGACTTACGGAACGGCCAGCGACGACAGGGGCCTGCTTTCAGGTCAGACGCCGCTGGATCCTTGCCCGCGCTACTTACCCTTCCAATTGGGCTTGCGCTTCTCGGCGAATGCACTCGCTCCTTCTCGCGCATCCTCGGACGCGAAAACATGGGCGATATAGGGCGTCTGGTTCTCGTTGACCTTGTCCGCCGGCCACAGCCAGGAATCGCGGATAATGCCCTTGGACGCGGCAAGTGCCAGCGGGCCGTTCTGGGCGATGACGTTGGCCAGTTCGCGCGCCGCCTCGATTGCAGGACCGTCGGTAACGCGGTTCACGAGCCCGAGATCGTAGGCACGCTGCGCGCCGATCGGATCGCCCGTCAGCGCCAGTTCCATCGCCAGCGGACGCGGCAGCAGCCGGGGCAGCTGGACGACGCCGCCGCCCGCCGCAACCAGTCCGCGCTTGACTTCGGGGATGCCGAACTTCGCACCTGCATTGGCGACGATCATGTCGCAGGCCAGCGCCAGTTCCATACCGCCTGCCAGCGCATAGCCGTCAACCGCCGCGATCACTGGTTTGTCCGGCGTCCAGTCGGTCAATCCGCCGAAGCCGCGATCGCCGGCAACCGGCATTTCTCCCTTCAGGAAGCCCTTGAGGTCCATGCCCGAACAGAAGGTGCCACCTGCCCCCGTGAGGATGGCGCAGCGCAGTGAGTTTTCCGAGTTCAGGCGGTCCATCGCTGCGGCGATGCCTTCTGCGACCTGCTTGGTCATGGCATTGCGCTGGTCGGGCCGGTTGATGGTGACTTCGAGGATGCCGTCGGCTTCGTTCACAAGGATTTCTTCGCTCATGGTCGGTAACTCCCTAAATTGCGTCTCGACCCCGAGTGGCCTGCCGCGCGGCCCGTGTCCAGCCTAACCTTGCTAACCGTCATTGCTCTGCTAAGAGGGCGCCAAATTTTCACCCTAGGGGAGTTTTCCAAGGCTATGGCAAAGATAAAGGTAAAGAACCCGGTCGTCGAGATGGACGGCGACGAGATGACCCGCATCATCTGGCAGTGGATCCGCGAAAGGCTGATCCTGCCCTATCTCGATATCGACCTGAAGTACTACGACC
>CAYPFE010000442.1:0-2934 GCA_964409895.1 uncultured Novosphingobium sp. | reverse complement strand
AAGCGGTCCCGTTCCCTAGGAAGCTCCAGAAGCGCGCGACGTCGTCCCCACACACTAAAGACCGAGTCTCGTCCACGTACTCTATCACTGCGAAGTTGTCCCCCTTGTGGATTCCATCGGCAATAAGAAAGTAGGACCCAGTGTTGGAGAACCGTATCGTACTACGTGAAACTCGTCTTCTCGCCTCATCCACAATCACTGCGTAGCGAACTCCCTCGCTCATACCGGGAGGTACGACCACGCAACTCTGCGGTTCTAGCTCTGACAGAGCGTGCATCATATACGAGCGACCTACCCGCGTCGCGTCGTCGGGTTCGAAAGCAGTCGCTACCACCCGCTGCATGTACAGCTCGTCGAAGTGGAAGAAGATGCATTTGGTCGTGCACGCACCTAGGGGTGGGTGTCGTGCCTCTTTCCTAGTGCCCCCCCTATCTACGTCGGGGGCACGTTCGTAGCCTCCGGAGTGTTTGCTCACGTCGGACGGGGGGCGGACGATCTGACGAGTGGCGGTGCCTCGACTCTCCGTCTGCTTCGTCCTAGTACCACCCTTGACGTGCGACGAGTCCCCGGTGCACTCGCCATCGGGCTCGGTGCACGCTCCGCGATTATCGCCAGGATCGTCGCGACGAGTAGACTCTACTGGCCTGTCGTCTTTCGCCGCGTTCTTGACGCTCGGATCGAACCCTCTTTGTCGGATACGTCTTTCCAGCTTACCGCCGTCGTATCCATCGGTGAGTTCTCTTTTACGACTTTTACGACTTTTACGACTCCCCTTGTGTCCGTTTTCCCGCTCGTCCGAGGCAAGGGCGACACCCCCACCCGGCGCGAGATCTCGCGTGGGGTGTTCGAGCGGTACCCTGTCCCCGACCGGTTGCTGCGACGCATCGACCCGATTGAACACGGTACGATCTTTGCACATAGAGGGGGGGAACCTTCGTTCAAGCGCGGCGAGAATCTCGTCGCGCCCCCACATGGGAGATCGAGATCGCATCATGCCCATGGAAAGACGATAAACGTCGAGGACTCGTCTACCGGTAGACGACACGAGCATGTCGAAGATCTCGTCCTCGTCTAGATGCGAATCTGAGTTCACGAACGCGTACTCCTCCTGCAGCTCCCCCATCGTCCAAGCTTCGCTGATCGCTGCGAGCTCGGCTGACGAGCAAGAGATCAATTCGCTCACTACGTTACGAACGAGGTTCTCTATGCACTCGTCGACCGGTGGGGAGAGAGTCGGATCCTCTATCCATGCCACCATGTAGACCACTAGGACCCGAAACGGTACGGCCAGCCCCTGTCGCACGATCTGTCGGTCGATCATGAGAAGCTCGGTGTTGAGGATGGGGACTTGAGATAAAAAGGCGCGAGCCGCGATCCCCCTGTCGGCTCGGTACAATGGCGCGCACCAGGTCTCGAGGGAGATTCCCACCCAGCATCCCGACTCACATCGAACTTGGTTGACGTAGGTACCGTCGCTGAAATCCGACGCGAAACACTGGTCAGACGGTATGTACCCCAAAAAGACGTTCTTGATGGTCGCAGCTTTGTGTGAGTTAGGACGCTTCTTGGTCACCGGCATGGAAATCGCTCCCACTCGCGGAGATAATCGCGACACGGTGGTGTACTCCGTGCTGTACGTGTCGTGCATAATCGAGATGGAGCCCTGTACCTGTGCACAAAATCGCCCCGTGGGGTGTCCTGAGTCGCGGACGGCGTTGCACGGGGGCCCGGGAGGGAGATCGGGACAGGCGGACCCAAGGTAGCTCGGCGCGAGGGTCGCACCCCCAGAATGACATACCCCCCATCCTACGCCGCCGTCCAGGGTACACTGAACTGCCCTTCCCTGACAAGGGATCCACGTCGGCATGACCGGGTCGACTAGCGCCTTCTTCCCTGCGCCAAAAGTCAGCGTCGCTGATCGGTGTCGTTTTTTCAGGAGCACAGCGTCGTTTTTTCAGGAGCACAGCGTCGGTTTTTCAGGAGCACAATGTCGTTTTTCAGTGTACCTTGTCGACTCGAGACTTGCTTGTAGTCGGGGCTGCCGGGATCCACCGCGATGATTGGGATGGGATCTGCAAACTCTATTTGCGACAGTATCGCCGCCTCCGGTGGTGGACACGTCGCGTCTCCAAACAGGGTGATTCCCTTCCCAAACCACACGTAGACCACGCCGTCCGGGACTCTGCCGTCTTGCCTTGCGACGGAGGCGCGTACCCCTTGCGGGAGGGGCAGGTCGACTTTCCGAACCGCTCCCATCCATCTTTCCAACGCGGGGCCGTTGTTTCGATCGTGCGCGCTGCACTCCGTCGGAAGCGACGGGTCCATTAGCCACCACTCGGATTTACCGTCGGAGGTTTCGCCTCTCTGTACCATCCCACTCTGCGCGCACCGTTTGGCTCCGTCCTCCGGGCCGTCGCATATGGCGCATTTACACGGTGCTAGATGCTCCGCTGACGAGTCGGTCGAACTCGACGACTCGCTTGAATCCGACGCGGAGTCCGGGGACGACATCCTCTCGGGCGCGCCCCCGCGACTCGGGGACGACAGACACGAGGGGGACGAACAACTCTCTGGGTTCGCCGTGTGCGTTCCCTTGGGCGCGGGGGACTTCACACGAAAGGGCACCGACTTTTCGTTACTGCGCAGAAACTCCGCAAGGTTCGGCCCTCCTCTGATCGGCATGTCGCGTCTTTCAGGGTCGAGCGAAGCGCGCGTGATAAATAGAAGGGTAGAAAATAGGACGCTTTTTTCCGATACGTCTATTTTTATGCATAACACCTCAAATAGAAAGAGGAGTAGACTGACATGGTCTGGACATGGTCTGGACATGGTCTGGCGCACAGGACAGTCTTTGTTCGCGTTTTTTTTCCTGAAAAAATACGCCGAGTAGTTCCTCGCGGCTTGCTTCACGCTCGCTCAACTAGGAGATTCTCT
>CAYPFE010000441.1:0-2939 GCA_964409895.1 uncultured Novosphingobium sp. | reverse complement strand
CGGCCGACTCGTCGGCGACGAGGTCGCCCATCGTCGCGTCGCCGTCCTCGCCGATCGGTCGGTCGAGGCTGGCGACGTCCTGGGCGGCGAGGCGGACCTCGCGGAGCCGCTCCACCGTCAGTCCGAGCCGGTCCGCCAGCTCGAGCTCGGTCGCCTCGCGGCCGAACTCCTGCAGCAGCTGGAACTCGGTGTACCGGACCTTGCCCATCAGCTCGTGGACGTGGACGGGCAGCCGCACCGTGCGACCGGTGTTGGCCAGCCCGCGCTGCAGCGCCTGCCGGATCCACCAGGTCGCGTACGTCGAGAACTTGTAGCCCTTGGTGTGGTCGAACTTCTCGACCCCTCGGATCAGCCCGAGGTTCCCCTCCTGGATCAGCGAGAGCAGGTCGACGCCGCGGCCACGGAACTTCCGGGCGACCGAGACGACCAGCCGGAGGTTCGCCCGGACCATGTGCTCCTTCGCGGCCTCGCCGTCCCGCACGATCCGCTGGAGGAACACGCGCTGCGCGCGGGCCGCCGTCGGGGCGGCGCAGAGCATCCCGGCCGCGGCCAGTCCGGCCTGGTACCGCTTCGCGAGGTCGACCTCCTGCTCGGCGGTGAGCAGCTCGGTCCGGCCGATCTCGTTCAGGTACTGGCGGATCGAGTCGGAGGTCGCCGAGAGCGGCGTCACCTCGGGTCGCTCCGCGTCGGCGACGAGGTCGTCGATCACCTCGAGACCGGCGTCGCGCGCGACCTGCGCCGTGTCGTCGACCCAGGTCTCGGAATGCGTCAGCGCGTCGTACAGCTCGTGCAGCTCGGAGAGGAGGACGTACCCCCGGGCGGCCGCGCGGTCGAACAGCTCCGCGAGGTCCGTCACGGCGGCGACGTCGCTCACTTGCCCGTGTCCCACCTGTGCCCGGGCCGGCGACCGTCCGCCGGCGGGCGGGAGCATAGGGCGGTCCGGCCGGGTCAGGCCGGCGCCGACCGCCCCGCGGCGTCGCGCCCACCGAGCGCCGCCGCGGCGGCGACGACCGTCGTCAGCGGCACCGCCGCGATCAGCCCGATCGAGCCGACGATCGTCTTCACGATCTCGGTCGCGACCAGCTCCGACGTCAGCAGCTCGACGACCGGCAGCCCGCTCGTCGAGAACAGGACGAGGAGGGCCAGCGACGCCCCCGCGTACGCCAGCACGAGGGTGTTGATCACCGAGGCGATGTGGTCCCGCCCGACGCCCATCGCCCGGGCCACGAGCGTCCCGAGGGGCTGGTCGGGGTCGGCCGAGTGCAGCGCCGCGACGGTCGAGGCCTGCGCCACGGTCACGTCGTCGAGGACGCCGAGCGCGGCGACGATCAGCCCGGCGAGCACGATGCCGCGCAGGTCCAGCCCGCCGGCGGCGAACGCGGCGTACACCGCGTCCTCCGAGGCGTACCCGGTGATGCGGGCCGCGTCGATGGCGGCGACCCCGACGGCGACGGTCAGGACGAGGGCCCCGAGGGTCCCGGTCGCCGCGGCCAGGGCCGTCCGGCCGACGCCGTGGGTCAGCAGCAGGGTCCCGAGGACGACGACGGTCCCGCCGACCAGCGCGACGAGCGGCGGGCTGGCGCCGTCGAGGATCGCCGGCAGCATGAACCCGACCACGACCCAGAGCGAGGCGGCCAGCCCGACGAGGGCCCGCAGCCCCCGCCACCGGCCGACCAGCAGCACCGCGCCGACGAGAAGCACCCCGAGCCAGGCCAGCGGCGCCCGGCGACTCAGGTCCGCGACGAACCAGACCTCGCCCTCGTCCGGCAGCCGCGTGGGGAAGAGCTCGACGCGGTCCCCGACCCGCAGCTCGGGGAAGCCCTCGGTCGGCGCCTCGACCTCGAGGACCTCCCCCGCGACCTCGCCGCCGAGCGCCTCGACACGGAGCCGGACCAGCCCGTCGACCGCGGGCGCGACCTCGCGGACGACCCCAGGGACCAGCGGGGGCTGCTCCGCCGGCGGCCGCTCGCTCGGCCCCGGCCAGAGGAGGACCATCCCGAGGGCCGCGGCCACGGCGGCGACGGCGACGATGCCGGCCAGCAGACGGTCGAGCACGCGGCGCCCCCGCGATTGGACGGCTCGGGTCAGGCGACCTGCTCGACGTCGTCCATCAGCCCGGTCAGCGCGTGGGCCCGGGACGGGTGGCGCAGCTTCGCCAGCGCGCGGTTCTGCATCTGGCGGATCCGCTCCCGCGTCAGGTCGAAGTGCTCGCCGATCTCCTCGAGGGTCATCGGCTCCTCCCCGCGCAGCCCGAACCGCAGCTGCAGGATCATCCGCTCGCGCTCCTCGAGCGCGTCCAGCGCCGACTCGATCTGGGTCAGCGCGTCATCCTCGATGGCGGAGCGCTCGGGGTCGATGGAGGCGGCGTCGGCGATCATGTCGCCCATCGTCGCGTCGCCGTCCTCACCGATCGGACGGTCGAGGCTGACCAGCTCCTGCATCGCCTCGCGGACCTCGCGGACGCGGGCCGCGGTCAGGCCGACCTCCTCCGCGAGCTCGTCCTCGGACGGGTCGCCGCCCTTCTGCTGGCGGAGCCGCAGCTCGGCGGCGCGGACCTTGCCGTACAGCTCCCAGACGTGCGCCGGGACGCGGATGGTCCGGCCCTTGCTGGCGACGCCGCGCTGCAGGGCCTGGCGGATCCACCACACGGCGTAGGTCGAGAACTTGTAGCCCTTGGTGTGGTCGAACTTCTCGACGGCGCGGAGGAGGCCGAGGTTCCCCTCCTGGATCAGCTCGATGAAGTCGAGGTCGCGGCCCGAGAACTTCCGGGCCTGCGGTACGACCAGCCGGAGGTTTGCCTGGACCATGCGCTCCTTCGACCGCTCGCCGTCCCGGCTGATGCGCTTGAGGAGCACGCGGCGCTTCGGCGACAGCCGCAGACCCGGCTGCTTCAGCAGCTCGTCGGCGGCCAGGCCGGCTTGGTACCGCTTGGCGAGGTC
>CAYPFE010000440.1:0-2943 GCA_964409895.1 uncultured Novosphingobium sp. | reverse complement strand
GATACGGATGGTGGAGAGCAGGCCATGAATACGCAGGCCCCGATTTTCGAACCTGTTACCAAGGATGATGTCGCCTTTCTGGGCACGGATCCGGTTCCGGCGAAAGCCTATTACGATCCCGCTTATTTCGAACTGGAGCGCGAAGCTGTGTTCCGCCGCAGCTGGATCAACTTGGGTCATGTCTGTGAACTGAAAGAGCCGGGCAGCTTCATCCGCCGCGAGATCGAGGTGCTCAAGGCCTCGGTTCTTATCGTGCGCGGCAAGAATGGAGGTCTCAAGGCTTTCCACAATGTCTGCACCCATCGCGGTACGCAGCTTGTCGAGGAAGCGCAGGGCAAAGCTGCGCGGTTCACCTGCCCCTATCACGGCTGGAGCTTCGGACAGGACGGCAGCCTGCTTGCCGCGCCCGATTTCGAGGCATTCCATGTCGCCAAGGAAGACTGCGGCCTCACCAAGGTGCATGTCGAGACCATCGCCGGCCTGATCTTCGTTCATCTCGGAACGCCCGAAACGTCGCTGCGCGAGGAACTCGGCCCGCTCGCCGTGCGGATGGAAGAGCTCCCGATCGCCAGGGCGACGACGATTTCGGAATATGTCTACGAGATCGACGCCAACTGGAAGATTACCTACGACAATTTCCAGGAAAACTATCACCTGCGGTTCATCCACCCCAACACGGCGGGGGGAGGTTGCGCGCCAGCCAATCCCTTCGGCTATCCCGAGGAATACGGCTTCCAGGGCGAACACCGCACCCAGACGATCTGGCAGAATACCCAGCCAGGTGAACCGGGGCCAATCCAGGGGGTGAGCTACATGAAGATCGGCGCTTCATTGATGAAGCGCGGCCTGATGGTTCCGGGTGCGGAAAAGAATTACTTCGCCATTTTCCCGAGCTTCTTCCTGTTCGGCAACCCGGCAACGCATTTCTCGCACACTGTTTATCCCATCGCGGCGAACAAGTCGCGCGGCGTGATCCGGCTCTACTGGGTGGGTGACGACGAGAACGCCAGCGAGCGCTATGCCCGCGAGTTCGGCATGGCGATGACCCGCGACATCCATGTCGAAGACCGCTCGGTGATCGAACGAGGCCAGCGCGGGCTCGAAAGCGGCGCGCTCAAGCATATCCACCTGCAGGCCAACGAATCCCTGCTGCGCCATTTCTTCAACGTCGTCGATGGCAGGGTGCAGGCCTACAAGGCCGAGCTCGAAGCCGAGGGAGCCCTGAAATGAGCGATGCGAACAGCCAGCTTCCGGCGGGATATGAAGCGCTAGAGCCGTTTGTCGAGACTTATGCGATCGACAATGCGACACGCCGGGCCGAGATGCGCGGCGAGGCGCCGTGGGATGTCCGCGACGCCTTCTACGCAGCGGCCCAGCCATTGCTCTCCCAGGCGCTCGACTATCTCGATACCAAGACGTTCGACCAGTATGACGATCGCGACAAGAACCTGATGTGGATGATGCTGAGCCTTGCCCACGTCGCCGTCGGTGTCGAAATCCAGGGCGATGACGAGGAACGTCACGCCTATCTCAGGACATTCATGCCGGTAACTCGCGCGCCTGCGGATTTTTGAGCGGGCAGGTCGCAGCCTAGCCCAGTTTCATCACCCATCCGTGCGGGTCCGGCGCGGTCCCGCGCTGGATGGCGACAAGACGGTCCTTGAGCTTGCCGGTGAGTTGGCCGGGGCCGCCCGAACCGATGGTGAACTCGCCATCATCGCCTGCGACCTTGCCGACCGGGGTTACGACCGCTGCCGTTCCGCAGGCAAAGCATTCGACGAGCCTTCCCGACGCCGCGTCCGCGCGCCACTGGTCGAGGCTGTAACGGTCCTCCCGCACCGTGAGGCCTTCGTCGCGGGCAAGGGCCAGCAGGCTGTCGCGGGTTATGCCGGGTAGGATCGTGCCGGTTAGCGACGGGGTTAGCAGCGTGCCGTCGTCGAACACGAAATAGAGATTCATGCCGCCCAGTTCTTCGATCCACTTGTGCTCGGCCGCATCGAGAAAGACGACCTGGTCATGGCCGCGCTCGATCGCCTCGGCCTGGGGGACAAGGCTCGCCGCATAGTTACCACCGCACTTGGCCGCACCCGTGCCGCCCGGTGCCGCACGCGAATAGCGGCTGACCCATATCGAGACCGCCGGCGCACCGGACTTGAAATAATATCCGGCGGGGCTGGCGATCACCAGGAACTTGTACTGCTTGGCCGGGCGCACGCCGAGAAAGGCTTCGTTCGCGAACATGAATGGCCGCAGGTAGAGCGAGCTGCCATCAGCACTGGGGATCCAGTCGCGATCGGCAGCAACGATCTGGCGGATCGATTCAACGAAGACGCCCTCCGGCAGTTCAGGCATCGCCAGGCGGCGGGCCGAGGCATTGAAACGCGCGGCGTTGGCATCGGGACGGAACAGGGCGATGCTGCCGTCGGCCTGCGAATAGGCCTTGAGGCCTTCGAAAATCTCCTGGGCGTAGTGCAGCACGGCGGCCGCCGGATCGAGCGCGATCGGCTGGCGCGGGCCGATTGTCGCATCGTGCCAGCCGCGCCCTTCGCTCCAGTCGATCGAGACCATGTGATCGGAGAAATTCGTGCCGAAGCCCGGGTCCGCCAGCACTTGCGCGCGCCGTTCCGCCGGGGTCGGGGAAGGATGGGGCAGGCGCGTGAAGGCAAGGTCGGTATCGGCAAGCGTCGCCATGAATGGAAACTCCCGGGATTGACACGGCATTTGTGAACGAAAATTACGCCAATGCCTATTGAAAAGAAATAAATGACAAGTGCAGTTTCTGCAAATCCGGATAGGAGGAATTTCGCCGCGAGGGAAGGGGGCCGAGGGCAGAAAAAGCAGAAGGGCCGCCCCGGATATCCCGGGCGGCCCTTCCATGGGTCAGCGGCCGGAAGTGCCGCTGCGAAGCCTCTATCGCTTACTTCGGTGCTTCAGCGATAATGC
>CAYPFE010000439.1:0-2946 GCA_964409895.1 uncultured Novosphingobium sp. | reverse complement strand
CGCGGATTGTGCCTTCGGTCCTCGATATAGGCGAGGAACGCGCTGACGCGGAATTCCATCGGGTTTACCACCGTGGCAGCCGCACCCGCGCCGATCGTTGCCGGCGCGCCTTCCAGGTTCTTGCGGAATGCGTGGCGGTCTTCCTCAGGAACTCCAAGCAGTTCTCCAATAGCGAGCATCGCGAAGGGATTCGCATATTGCTTGATGAGTTCGCACGAACCCCGTGATGCGAATTCGTCGATCAGCTGGTCGGCCAGGTGGCGGATCGGTGCTTCCATCTCGCGCAGGCGTCTCGGCGTGAACAGCCCCATCATCAGCGAGCGCAGCGGCCCATGGCGCGGCGGATCCTGTGTGAGTTCTTCCAGGCCGAATGGCATCTGCGGGCGGTGCGCCTCGATCTGCGCGGTGATATCGTCGCCTTCCGGCGTGAAGGGAATCGGGGGCAGGGGGCCTGTGACGGAGTTCACCGCAGAGAGCTCTGAATTGTCGAGATGGACGCTCAACGCCGTGTCGAAGCTCGTCACCGCCAACACATTGTGCTGCGGCAGGTAGACGGCCGCGCCTTTACCCCTGAGGTGTTCCAGATAGGGGTAGGGATCCTCGACAAGGTCAAGGTCCATGAAAAAATCGGCGTTTTCGAAGTCATTCACGGGATAGTATCATTCCCCCGATCCTGTCCTGACGCAAGCGCCATTGCGGATAATCCTTGCTGCGCCTAAAGCGGGGCGATGCCCGGAGAGATACTAGACAACCAGGGGCGGGGCGAAGCAGGCTGGCATTGGCCGTCGATTCATCCCGAGGGTCGCAAGTTCGCGCTGATCGCAGCGGTGCCATGCGTGATCGCGGCATTGCTCGGCTGGCAGATTCTGGCGTGGCCGTTAGGCGTGCTGGTCTTTTGCGTGGCCGCCTTCTTTCGCGATCCCGTGAGGGTGACGCCCCGGGACGACCGCTTCATCGTGTCGCCGGCGGACGGGCTTGTCTCGCTGATCAGCAAGGTTTCCCCGCCGCGCGAACTCACGCTGGACGATGGCAGCGGCCAGGCCGCCATGAGCAGCGAGACGGTGACCAGGGTTTCGGTTTTCATGAGCGTGTTCGACGTTCACATCAACCGAGCGCCGATTGGCGGAACGGTGCGGCGGATCGTCTATATTCCGGGCCGGTTCATGAATGCGGATCTCGACAAGGCGAGCGAGGAGAATGAGCGCCAGCACGTCATGATCGAACGCGGTGACGGCATGATCGTTTGCTTCACCCAGATCGCGGGACTTATTGCGCGCCGGATCGTTCCGTTCATCAAGCCCGGCGACATGCTTGCGGCGGGGCAGCGCCTCGGCTTGATTCGCTTTGGCAGCCGGGTCGACGTCTATCTGCCGGCGGGTACCGAACCACGGGTTGTGCTGGGCCAGAAGGTCATAGCCGGCGAGACGGTGCTCGGCGAGATCGGACAGGCGCCGGTCATCGAGGGAGTCAGTCAGTGACCCAGGAACCCGGGTCCTTGCGTCTCAGGCGCCTGCCCAAGGGGCTGACGTTGCGTGCAATGGTGCCCAATGCGATCACTGCTGCAGCGCTTTGCGCCGGACTGACCGGCATTCGCTTCGCGATCGCGGGGGATTTCGAGAAGTCGGTTCTGGCGGTGGTACTCGCCGGCATGCTCGACGGGGTGGATGGCCGTGCCGCACGTCTGCTCAAGGCCCAGACCCGATTCGGCGCGGAACTGGACAGCCTCGCCGATGCGATTTCCTTTGGCGTCGCTCCGGCACTGATCGTCTATCTGTGGACGCTGCAGGACGTCGCGCGATTCGGCTGGATCGCAGCACTTGCCTTTGCGATCTGTTGTGTGTTGCGCTTGGCCCGCTTCAACGCCCAACTCGACGCTGACGAGATGCCCTACAAGAAGGCGGGATTCCTAACGGGCGTTCCATCGCCAGCGGCTGCAGGTCTTGCCCTGTTGCCGATGTTCCTGTGGATTGCGAGCGGCGAGCCCGAATTCTCTCATCCGGTGGCGGTAAGCGTCTGGATGCTGACCGTCGCGTTCCTGATGATCGCCAATATCCCGACGCTGAGCTGGTCGCGGCTGCGTCCGCCGCGCAGCATCAGGCTTGCGGTGATCGTGATGGCGGGATTGCTGTTTGCGTCCTTGCTGACGATGCCCTGGCCGACCCTGGCGGTGATCACTTTGAGCTACTTGCTGCTGATCCCGGTCGGCCTGGTGGCCTATGCGAGGATCAGGCGGCGGCGCGCAGCGGAGCAGGCTCCGGAAGGCGGGCCGCAGGCCTGACCCCGAACTCCGGCCGAAGGATGCGCGCAGCGGTCTTACGCTGTTCGGAGAAGACTTCGGTAACCGTGATACGGATTTCCCGCGTCTCAGGGCATTCGGCAATCATCCGGCGCAGTCCGAGCGCAGTGGGGCCATAACGATGAATGCTGGCGGCAATAGCGCCAATGGCGAACAGGCCAGCGGTCGCGAAGAGCGGGGTGAGGGCAAGCGTGATCATGTTCTGTTGTTCCCGATCCGATGTTCCCAGGCCGTTGACAGCCTGGGGATGAGTTGTGGATGAACAGTGGGTGTTCGCAATATGTTCCTGACGCCCTAAGTTCACTGTTTGTTCCAGTGTGTCAAGCGGTTTTCTTGTAAGGGCTGAGAAACTGCGTTCCGCCAGGATGCAGGGCCGATGTGCGCAGCGAAACTCGGATGCTGAAATTCAGGGTGGCAATCGCTGAGAAACCCCGCTAAGGGCGCGCTCGCTGGAATGCCTGATTGCCATCGCAATCGGGCCAGACAGCGAAATTCACATGGGAAGCACTGACATACCGGTGCCGCAGCGGAAGTGTCCGCACGGTTCCAGCTTCCCAGAGGCATAACCGGAAAGGAAATTCCTATGGCGGCTCCCGTCGTCACCATGCAGCAATTGATCGAGGCCGGCGCACACTTCGGCCACCAGACCC
>CAYPFE010000438.1:0-2953 GCA_964409895.1 uncultured Novosphingobium sp. | reverse complement strand
GGCCCTGGTTCCGGGCAAGGGCTTCCGCGACCTGTTTGACAACTCCAACGGGAACCGGAATTACTATTCGATCCTCGCCAATGTGGTATTCACCTACTGATGCGGCTGCTGCGCGCCTTTCTCACGCTTATCGCGATCGCCGTCGTCGGGGTGCCGTCGGCACGGATCACGGCGGCTGAAGGCGAGAAGCCCGTCAAGCGCGACTACAGCCTCGTCCGGGCTGCCGAAGCGCCGGCGCGGCAGAGCATCGAGGATGTTCGCATGAAATCGGAAGGCTGCGTGAGCTGCCACACCGATTCAGACGCCGCATCGATGCATGCGACGCCGGCGGTCCGGCTGGGTTGCGTAGACTGCCATGGCGGCAATCCGAAGATCATGGGCGATCCGAAGCTCGGCTTCCATCATCCCGATTTTGTCAGTGCCCGGGATCAGGCGCATGTCCTGCCCAAATACCCTCAAAGCTGGAACTACCCATCCTCGGCGAATCCCAAGCGCGGCTACACGCTGCTGAACAAGGAATCGCCGGAATATGTCCGCTTCGTCAATCCGAGCGACTACCGTGTGGCGCGAGAGGCTTGCGGCGCCTGTCACATCACCGTGATAGAGGCGGCAGAACGTTCGCTGATGGCGTCGGGCGCGATGCTGTGGGGCGGCGGCGCCTACAACAACGGCATCGTCCCCTTCAAGAACTACCTCATGGGCGAGGCCTATACTCGCGAGGGAGAGCCTGCGAAGATCGTTTCGCCGGGCGAACCGGAAGGCACGCTGACGGCCGAGCAGCAGGCGCGCGGGGCGCTGGCCGCACTCTACCCGATGCCGCGCTGGAACGTCATTCCGCCGGGCGACATCTTCCGCGTATTCGAACGCGGCGGCCGCAACATCAACTCGCAGTTCCCGGAAATCGGCATTCCCAATCCCGCGGGCCTGATCCAGCGGCTCGAAGAACCGGGCCGGCCCGATCTCAAGCAGTCCAACCGTGGCCCGGGCACCGGGCTGCGCGTGGCGATCCCGGTGCTCAACATCCACAAGACCAGGCTGAACGATCCTTTCACCTGGTTCATGGGTACCAACGACCAGCCCGGCGATTACCGCAGTTCCGGCTGCTCGTCCTGCCACGTCGTCTACACCAACAGCCGCGAGCCGAGGGAAAGCAGTATCTATGCCGCCTTGGGCCGCGACGGTCAGACGATCACTCGCGACCCGATGATCGCGGCGAAGCTTGAGCCGCCCAAGAGCGATGGCCACGGCGGCGGTCACGGCGACGGGCACGGTGCAAATCTCTATGACGATCCCCATGGCGAGCCTGCGCATCATGACGATGGCCACGGCTCCGACCATGGGAATGCGGGCAAGAAGAAAGAGAAGGAGCGCGGCCATCCGCTGCAGCACGTCTTCACCCGTGCCATTCCGACGGCGCAATGCATGAACTGCCACATGCACCAGCCCAATGTCTTCGTGAATCCCTACCTCGGCTTCACCATGTGGGACTATGAATCCGACGCGCCGAAGATGTGGCCGGGTCCGGAGAATACATCGGTCAAGCCCGACGAGATGTCGGACGAGCAATGGGCCAAGCTCCATCCCAAGGAACAGCGCTACCCGACCGCGGAAGAAGTACGCGAAATCAACGATCGCAATCCGGAAGCCGCGGCACCCAAGGGGCTGTGGGGCGATATCGACTTCCTGCGCAATGTCTATGACCAGAACCCGGGGCTCAAGGACACCCAGTTCGCCGACTATCATGGTCACGGCTGGAATTTCCGCGCGGTCCTGAAGCGCGACCGCGAGGGCAACCTGCTCGACGCCGAGGGCAATATCGTCTCCCCCGACGATCCGGAGAAATGGCGGCGCAAGGACGAGGGCAAGTTCGTCGAAATCGGCAAGAACCCCGGCAAGACCGTCCACATGATGGACATCCACGCCGAGAAGGGCCTGCAATGCGCCGACTGTCACTTCGCGCAGGACAGCCATGGCAGCGGCTTCATCTATGGCGAAGTCGCCAATGCGGTGGAGATCGGCTGCAAGGATTGCCATGGCACCGCCGATGCCTATCCGACGCTCCTGACGTCCGGTCCGGCAGCGCCTCCCAAGGGCAACGACTTGACCCTGTTGCGCAATCCTGACGGTGAACGACGGTTTGAGTGGGTCGAGGAAGCGTCGGGACGGATGAAGCTGATCCAGCGTTCGATCGTCGATCCGGGGCTCAAGTGGGACGTCAGCCTGGTCAAGAATTCCGTCGATGCATCCGCCTCGGACTTCAATCCCAAGGCGGCGAGAGCCAAGCTGATGAGCGCAATGGGTGCCGATGACGGGAAATATTCCTTCGGCCCCGGCATCGCGCCCGAGGATCGCGCGCACAAGGACGGCGAGCTCGCCTGCTTCACCTGCCATCTCTCGTGGACGACGAGTTGCGGCGGCTGCCACCTGCCGATCGAGGCGAACTGGGAAACCTCGATGCACCACTATGAGGGCGAGACGACCCGCAATTTCGCGACCTACAATCCGCAGGTCGCGCGCGACCAGATGTTCCAGCTCGGCAAGCACCAGACGACCAAGGGCAACCAGGTCGCGCCGATCCGTTCGAGCTCGGCGCTGGTGCTGTCCTCGACCAACATCAACCGCGAACGCATCTACGTGCAGCAGCCGCCGATTGCCGCATCGGGCTATTCGAGCCAGGCCTTCGCGCCGCACTTCCCGCACACCGTGCGCAAGACCGAGACCAAGACCTGCACCGACTGCCACCTGAGCGAGGCGGACGACAACAACGCGATCATGGCCCAACTGCTGTTGCTCGGCACCAATTTCGTGAACTTCGTGGGCTACAACGCTTGGGTCGGGCTCGACGGCGGCTTCGAGGCGGTGCGCGTGACCGAGTGGGACGAGCCGCAGGCGGTGATCGGTTCCTACCTGCACCGCTATGCATATCCCGACTATTACCGCATGCATGTCGAGG
>CAYPFE010000437.1:0-2957 GCA_964409895.1 uncultured Novosphingobium sp. | reverse complement strand
GCGCAACCGGCTAACGCGAGAAGGCCTCCGGCCAACATCCACTTCATTTCGTTCTCCAGTTCGTTCAATCCTTGAATGCATTCCGAACGGGCGCCAAGCCCACCCCAGGCATGTCAGCTTTGCCGCTTGCGACCAGACGAAGCGTGATAGGCTTCTCGGCAAGCGGCGAGGAGCCGTTGGACAGGAGTTCGCTGTTTTCGGCATGGGCAAGCAAAGTTATCCAAGCTCTGCAGTGTAACTCGGGACATATTCCGTCTCGTACTAATCTCGCCGCGCTGGAATGCTTTTCCCGTCTGGCCTGCCGAAGCTGGGCATGCCTCGCTTGAGTGGACCGAACGTTGCGCGAGCGGCAGCCAGTCTGGCTTTCATGTCCGCCACCACTTCGGGATAGCGCGCATTGACGCTGTAGTTCTCTCCGGGATCGGCCGCCATGTCGTAGAGTTGGGGGTACCGGTTATCGACGGCCATCAAGCGGCCGTGAAAGTATGTCTGGGCCACATATTTCCATTTCTGTGTCCGAACAGCGGTCACCTCTTCATCGTCGAACAGCAGCAACGCGTCGTGAGGGCTCGGCGCACCACGCGTCAGAACAGCGGATATGTCCTTGCCATCGATCACATTGGCCGATGGAGCAGCCTGCCCAGCCATCGCACAGAACGTGGGGAGGAAGTCGATGCCCATCGTTATCGAATTGCAGCGCTTGCCGGCCGGGACAGTACCGGGCTGCCAGGCTATACAAGGCACTCGATATCCGCCTTCGTATCCGGCTCCGCCCTTGCGGTCTCTTAGACTTCCGGTCGATCCTTCGTACCAGGGGCCATTGTCGGACGTGAAGATCACGAGCGTGTCCCGATCAAGTCCGAGGCCCCGCAGCTTGTCGAGCAGCCGACCAACGATGGCATCGATCTCTTCGACAACTTGCCCGTACGCACTCTGCATTTTGGGGTCACGGTACTTCGCGTTCGGGTAGTTCGCGAGGTGCGGTGCGCTTAATGCCAGTTCGACGAAGAATGGACGATCCTTGTTGGTCTCGATGAACTGTTCGGCCTCCGCATAGAAGCGCTGTTGCAGTTCGCTCATGACCGGCTCTTCCGTGGTTGGAGCCACGTCCGGTCCGATATCCGTGAACAATTTCAGCGGCTGCATATCGTGACTGTAGGGGATCCCTACGAAACGGTCGAAGCCATGCTTGGTCGGCTGCCAGTCAGGACCCAGGTGGCCGAGGTGCCACTTGCCGAACAGCCCCGAGACGTAACCTGCAGACTTCAGCGCGGCAGGAATAGTCACTTCGGTCATAGGCAGGACGCGGGTGTCAGCCTGCAGGATGGCTCCCCATGCCAAGCCGCTTCGGATTGGATAACGTCCGGTGAGCAGGCCCGCCCTGGATGGCGTGCAGATGTTCTGGGGCGCATAATAATCGGTCAGCACGGTCCCTTGGCGCGCCATGCGATTGAGCTGCGGTGTCGGGATCATAGAGCCGCCGGTCGGCTCGATGTCACCGTAGCCCAGATCATCGCACAGGATGACAATGAAGTTCGGCTTGCGCTTTCCGGGAGCAGCGGTGACCGGTGCAAGCGCGGTCAGCGCGGTGCTTGCAAGAAGCGCCAGTGTCGTTCGGCGATTGGCGAGCATAAAATCCTTCAGTGTTGGTGAGTGACAGCTGGTGTCTCGAAACCACGCACTGTCGTGCGGTGCATCAGGCGCTTGCTGTCGCTGCTGTATGGGACGGCGCGGTGGAGAACTCCGGTGTTGTCCCAGACAACTAGGTCGCCCAGCTTCCACTCATAGCACCATGTATATTGCGGCTGGGTAATCCACGCATTGAGCCGCTGGATCAACGCTTGGCCTTCGTGAGCGGGCAGGTCCTCGACGAAACTTGCAGTTGCTCCCAGCAGCAGTGAGTTCTTGCCGGAACCATGGTGCCAGACGAGTGGCTGCGTGTGCGGGACACCGCCGCGTCGCCATGCCTGCAGTTCCTCTTCACCGGGCTCCGGCTTGACCAGCCGCATGAGCGTCTCGAAGCTGTGCCGGACCTTGAGGCCGTCAATCGCCTGCTTGTCTGCTTGTGGGAGGTCACGCCAGGCGGCGTAGCAGTTGGCGAACTCCGTGGCGCCGCCGATGCCGTCAGCCAAGATCCTTGGGCTCATGACCGTGGCGAACTCAGGCACTTCGACCCCAAATCCATCGAAGTGCCAATGGACCGAACTCTTCTGATAATCGGCAAGCATCTCGTTGCGGTTGACCGTCTTGTCGGCCGACACGTCCCAGTCGGAGGCGATTTCACCGAGGGTTTCGGCGAAAGTAAGTTGTTCGTCGTCACCGAGCCAGACATCCGGGAAGCAAAGCACCCCGCGCTCTATCAGCAGCTCCCTTATCGCCGCGGCATGGTCCCCGCTGATCAGTTCACCTTTGGAAATGGCGACGCATGACCCGATCGTCTCCGAGAGCGGACTGGAAGGCAACTTGCCAGCCGTCATGACGACACCTTGTCGATGAGGGCCTCGATGAGGCAGCGGACCTCTTCATGGCCCGAGCTAATGCCAACTCTGCCCTCGTTTGCAAGCAGCCTGCCGATCGCGACGAGCATCGTGCCAAGTGCCACGGGAGGAACCTTCGCCGAGCCTAGTGAAAGTTGACCAACGGTCCGTTCGATCGCAGCCGCTGCCGCCGTACGTGATGCGTTCGTCGAGGCCGCAAGTATGTCGCCAATGGCCTTACGGTGGTTAGACAGTGCAAGGAACTCCACGCCAAGCGCAGTCTTCGCCCACCCGGATTGGAAATGCCACAGGGCCCTGACCGGGTCGCCGCATTCCAGGACCTTCTCCAGCTCGGCCAAATGCCGTTCGGTCGTCCGGTGGTGAAGGGCAATGAACACGTCGTCGGTCGTGGGATAGTAATAATGGATCGTCGCCGCGTTGAGCCCCAGTTCCTGGGCAATCCGGCGCGTGCTGACCGCG
>CAYPFE010000436.1:0-2966 GCA_964409895.1 uncultured Novosphingobium sp. | reverse complement strand
GGGCGACACCCATGCGGTTGAGCAGCAGCCTCAGGTGGTATTGTGGATGGGTGATGGCGTCCTGGTGGCCGAATGGCGGCTCGTCGGCGGTCTCGGGCATGCCCGCATTACCGAGCGACTCCCAGACCTCATCGTCCAGCGCCAGGTCGAGATCGGGCAGGATGACCGAACCGCGAGGCAGCTCGGAAACCACCCGCAGCAGCTTCGCCAGCGCGGGCGACGCGCTGGTCACACCGGCTGCCACTATCGGATGCTCCGGCGGTGTCTCACGCCAGCGCCTTGCCGCATGCTCGAACAGCATGTTGCGGCGGGCCGGCGCATCGGCCTCACCGCGCTCAGCGAGTTCGGCGATCCAGTATTGCTGGACCTTGAGGAAGCTCCTCGTGCTGTCCTCCCAATGGCTCGCAAGCTCCCCGACGATGCCTACGACCTGCTCAGACATGAGGTCTATCGGCGCGATGCCCTCGACCAGCAGGCGATCCATTGTCCGTCCGATTTCCCAGGCCCGGGCCAGCAAGGCTGCTCCCGCCCCAGCCTCGCCCTCTTCGACCCGCCGCAGATATTCGGCCAGCCTTAGCCAGCGGTAGGCCGGATCGGCGGCAGGTGGGATATCGTCGTCGCCGCCCAACGGATCGAGCATCGGGCCCAGCGCCTCGTCGAGATCAAGATCGCCCACCACCACCATGCGCGGCAGCAGCATGCCGCGGCCCGAAGCGCCCGAATGCCGGCTCTCCGACAGGCGCACGAATGCCTCGGTGACGTTGCGCACGGCGCGGCTGCTCGGCAGCAACAGGGTCAGCCGGGCGAGGCCGAGATCAGGATCGGAATAGCGGGGCACCAGCCCGGCAACCAGCGCATCGGCGAAACCGCGGTGAGCGGCAATGGAATAGACGAGCGGCCCGCCCCGCTCAGCCACGGCCCAACCAGGCCTCGGTCGGCGCTATCGCCCAGGGCTCGCCCACCTCAAACCACAACCCGTTGTGCGAGATGCCGTAGAGCCGCTGCTCCTCGATGGCACGCTCCCACAGCCGCATCGTGCCGAACGGCCCTTCGGGCGCATCGCGCAACAGACGGTGGGAGACAAGCTGGATACCGGTGTAGATGAACGGCGCGATCCGGCCCGAACGGCGGCGGCTGACCCGCCCAATCGGGTCGAGGTGGAAATCGCCCTTGCCACGATGGTTGTAGGCCCGCGCGTGCGGCACGACGAGCAGCAGCGCATCCATGCGTTCCGCGTCCCAGGCCCGGGACAACTCGGCAAAGACGTTTGCCGGCCCGTCGAGCCAGATATTGTCGCTGTTGAGGCAGAAGAACGGGTCAGGCAGCTGCGGCAACGCCTTTGCCATCCCGCCTCCGGTATCGAGCAGCAGTCCGCGTTCGTCCGATATGTCGATCGCGGGCGGCGGCACGCGCTGGGCCAGGTGTGCTTCGAGGGCATCGGCCAGATAATGGACATTCACCACTGCCCTGGCGATGCCGGCAGCGGCCAGCGCGTCCAAGCTGTGGTCGATCAGCGCCTTGCCGCCGACGCGCACCAGCGGCTTGGGCTGTGTCGCGGTGAGCGGCCGCATGCGTTTGCCGAGGCCCGCCGCAAGCACCATTGCGGTATCGCTGGCGAGACCGTCGCCACTCATGTCTCGAACGCACCTCCGCCCGCATCGCGCAGCTCTTGCGGTATGTTAGCATCGAACCACCGTGAGACGGGCTCCAGTGCCGGATGCGCAATGTCCCGTTCCAGCAACCCCCACACGCGCGGGATCAGGTCGAGATAACGCGCTTTGCCGTCGCGCCGCCACAGCCGCACGAAAATCCCGACGATCTTGGTGTTCCGTTGCGCGCCCAACCGCGCGTAGTCGGCAAAGAACTGGTCAGGCTCGTCGCCGGAAGCTTCGAGGTAATAGTCGAACATTTCCGCTTCGAGTTCGGGCGAAACGTCGCGCCGCGCATCCTGCAACAAGGAAACGAGGTCATAGGCGGGATGGCCGACCAGAGCGTCCTGGAAATCCAGCAATCCGAGCTTCTGAAGCGATCCGAGCAGCATGATATTCTCGGCATGATAATCGCGCAGCACGGTTACGCCAGGCCGCTGACGCGACACCATTTCAGAGAGAACTTCACGCCATGCCAGGTCGAACCCCTCGCCATCGACGTATAGATTTTGCGAGGTGCAGTACCAGTCCAGGAGCAGTCGAGCCTCGCGCATATATTCGCTCAGATTGTAATCCAGAAATGGTCCCGGACCCAGCAGGCGCAGCTTGAGAAGCGTATCGACCGCGCCACGATAGATTTCATTCTCGTCATCGGGCCATTCTTCCAGATAGTCCCGCATCCGAGACGAGCCAAAATCCTCCAGCAGCACAAAACCGTTTTCCGTATCCTCGGCGTAAATCTTGGGCGCGCGCATGTCGTTCGATTCGAGCCAGCGGGCAACCCGCAAGAACGTGATCACATCCTCATGCGGTGGCGGCGCATCCATCAGCATCGCCGAACCGCCAAAACGCTTGACCCGGAAATAGCGGCGGAACGACGCATCGCCGGGCAGCGGACGGACGTTGGCGCCCGACCAGCCGGCGGACTCCAAAAACGACTCTATACCCTTGCGGAACTTCACGGCCATGGGATCCGCCCTAGCCAATCCGGTCCGGCTTCGACAATGGCGATCCGCCCTTCATCCGCAGCTTCGAGCGCGATTGAAAGACAAGCCGGTTCATCCGCAAATCCCCCTATGTTTTCGGGCCATTCGGCAAGAAGGATGGCGCCCTGCCGATAGTCGTCCAGACCGATCTCCCTTGCCTCGCTCGGGCTTGCGATTCGGTAAAAATCCGCATGTACGAGGGGAATTCGAGTTTCCGGCGGCTGATACAGCTCAATGATGGAGAAGCTGGGCGACGGGACTTCGCCGCGATGACCCAGCGCGGCAATGATCGCGCGCGCCAGCGACGTCTTGCCGGCGCCCAGCGCGCCTG
>CAYPFE010000435.1:0-2968 GCA_964409895.1 uncultured Novosphingobium sp. | reverse complement strand
TGGCGACATTGTCGCGCCAGTTCTGCCACAGGGCTTCATAGAGCGCCTCATACGCTTCCCGTGAGGCCGGCGATGGGCCATCGAGTATCCAGGGCTCGACCGCGCTTTTGAAGGTACCAACACGGTAGACATGCGCAGTGACCTTCAACTTCTCCAGCAGCGGGCCGTAATAAAGCCGGTTGCCGCCGGGACCGGTGACGAAAGCGCCGCCCATCGGATCGATCCACGCCTCGCTCGAATGCGCGGCCAGCAGGACGCTGTCGTCGAAATAGGCCGTCGCATAAGTCAGAACCGGCTTCTTGGCGGCACGCACCTCGTCCATCGCCTCGCCGATGTCCTGAAGGTTGACTGCGCCCGCGCCGAGAAAGCCCGACAGGTCGAGCACGACAGCCTTGATCCGGTCATCCTTCGCCGCAAGCCTGATCGCCCGGGCCACGTCGCGGGCGCGGTATTCGCGTAGCGGCGTTTCTCCCGACAGCAGGATCGACAAGGGATCGACGGCGGCGGGTTCCTCGACCACGCTCCCGCTGAGTTCCAGGAGCAGCGCCCCCTCCTTCACCTGGCCCGGCCCCGGACGGCCGGCGAGAGCGCCATAAAGCGCGGCGAAGAACAGCAGCAGCAGAAGCAGGGCAAGGCCGTCCTTCAGGGCGACAAGCAGCTTCCAGACCTTGCGGGCGAAATTCATCTGGCGGACCAGCCTTTCGTCATATTTCTCCGAAAAATTCGCCAACAGGGCGAATTTCGGCTTGCGCTCCCATAGCAGCAGCGCGGTTAGCAGCAAATTGACTTGAGCGTACCGCCTTGCTGCCCTAAGGCGCTGTCTTCAATGACATCGGCAGCACACTCCTACCCGGATGGCTCTGCGGCTTTCCCGCACCGTGGGCTCGTCGGCATCGCCGGTCTTGCCCCGCACGAAATCATGTTCCTGCTGGACGAGGCGGAACAGTGGGTCGAATTCAATCGCTTGCCGCAAAAGCATAACGACCGCCTGGCCGGCCTCACCATCATCAACGCCTTCTTCGAGAATTCGACTCGCACGCTCCTGAGCTTCGAGATCGCCGGCAAGCGGCATGGCGCGGATGTAGTCAACATGCATGTCGCACAATCGAGCGTGAAGAAGGGCGAAACGCTAATCGACACGGCAACGACACTGAACGCGATGCATGCCGACGCCATCGTCATCCGCCACGGCAGTTCTGGCGCGGTCCAGCTGATCGCCGACAAGGTCGACTGCCCGGTCCTCAACGCCGGTGACGGCCAGCACGAACATCCGACGCAGGCGCTGCTCGACGCGCTCACGATTCGCAGCGCCAAGGGTGCGATTTCCGGCCTTACCGTAACGATCTGCGGCGACATCCTGCACAGCCGCGTCGCCCGCTCCAACATCCTGTGCCTGACCTCGCTTGGCGCCGACGTCCGGGTTTGCGCTCCTCCCGCCCTGATGCCTGCTGGTATCGAGGCCATGCAGGCCAAGCCGTTCCAAGATTTCGACGCCGCACTCGATGGCGCCGACGTGGTGATGATGCTGCGTCTCCAGCTCGAAAGAATGCAGGGCGAATATATTCCGTCCTCGCGGGAATACCGGCACCTGTTCGGCCTGACCCAGGAACGCCTCGCCAGGGCCAAGCCCGATGCGCTGGTGATGCATCCCGGGCCGATGAACCGGGGCATCGAAATCGACAGCGACGTTGCCGACCTTGCCGCAAGGTCGCAGATCACCCGCCAGGTGGAAATGGGTGTGGCGATCCGCATGGCCTGTCTCGACGTGCTGACCCGCAGGGCCCGCAGGGTGGAGGGCTGGGCATGAGCATCGCCCAGCCGCTCACCATAACCAATGCACTGCTGGTGCTGCCCGAGGGCGAACCGATGGCAGGCGCGATCCGCTGCGAAAACGGGCACATCGCGGAAATCGGCGAAGTCGCGCCACATCCCAAGGACCAGCTCGTCGATGCCGGCGGCAAGCTGGTTGCACCCGGGCTGGTCGACCTGGGCGTTTTCGAGATCGACAAGCCGGCCTTTCATTTCGGCGGCATAACCAGAGCCGCGCTGATGCCAGACCAGCCTCCGCCTCTCGATCACCCGGCGCGGGTCCGGTTCGCGGCGCAATCTGGCAAACCCGACATGTGGGTCCACCCCCTCGCCGCCGCGACACGCGGGCTCGAGGGCCGCGAACTCGCCGAGATCGCGCTGATGCGGGACGCCGGCGCCCGGGCCATCGCGACCGGTCGCAAGTGGATCGGCGATTCCGGAACGATGCTGCGGATCCTGCAATATGGCGCAATGCTCGGCATGGTTGTGATCAGCCATGCCGAGGACGCGGGACTGACAGGCAATGCAGTGGCGACGGCCGGAGAGATGGCGACACGCCTCGGCCTGGCCTCCGCACCGGCAGAAGCCGAAGCATTGGCGATCGCCCGCGACATCGCATTGGCGGAGCTCGCCGGTGCGCGGCTGCACCTGCGCAATGTCACCACCGCCAAAGGGATCGAACTGGTGCGGGCCGCCAAGCAGCGGGGCATCGGCGTAACAGCAGGCGTAACGCCCGCCTATTTCATGCTGTCAGACCTTGCCGTGGCCGATTTCCGGACATTCGCACGTCTCTCGCCGCCGCTGCGCAGCGAGGCGGACCGCAAGACGGTGCTGGCAGCGGTTGCTGACGGCACCATCGATGTCATCGCTTCCAGCCACGATCCCCGGGGACCCGAAGACAAGCGCTTACCCTTCGACGATGCGGAGCCGGGCATGGCCGGAGCCGAAACCTTGCTGGCGCTGACGCTTGGCCTCGTGCGCGACGGTGTCATTACCCTGCCCCGGGCGTTCGACTTGCTGGCGGCGAAGCCGGCCGCACTGCTTGGCGCAAATGCAGGCAGGCTGGCCGTAGGTGCGGAAGCCGACCTTGCGATTATCGATCCCGACAAGCCCTGGGTTGTCGATTCCTCGAGGATGGCGGCCAGTGCGGGCAACACTC
>CAYPFE010000434.1:0-2987 GCA_964409895.1 uncultured Novosphingobium sp. | reverse complement strand
GAATGATGCGGCGGTTACATATTGTCCGGCAAAAAACCGCCTGTTTCAGGGGCTTTGCGAAGTTCCCTGAAACCGGAGACAAGTGCTGGGGTGCGTGGCGGAGACGGAGGGATTCGAACCCTCGATACCCTTACGAGTATGGTTCCTTAGCAGGGAACTGGTTTCAGCCACTCACCCACGTCTCCGGACCAAGGCTGCGGGGGCGGGCTATAACGGCGGCATGGGGAACCGGCAAGGGGCTCAATCGAACGAGTGAAGATAGCCCCCACCTGCCGTGACGAGGCTTGTCACGATGCGTGGCGACGTTCATTTTGCATACTCTTCGAATTGAAACTGGGGGGCACTTCATGGAAACCGAATTCTGCAAGGTCGAGATCGATGACCATGTCTTGACCGTGACGCTCAACCGGCCTGAGCGGCGCAACGCGTTGCACGCCGATGCCAATCATGAGCTGGGTGCGGTGTTCGACGAGTTCGAACGCAATCCCGCACTCAGGCTCGCGATTGTCACGGGCGCAGGAGACAAGGCGTTCTCTGCCGGGGCAGATCTCGTTACCGCGATGAAAGAGGGGCAGGAGCCGGTGCCGGCATCGGGCTTTGCCGGTCTCGTCTGGCGCTTTGCACGGCGCAAGCCGGTGATTGCTGCGGTCAACGGTATGGCGGTGGGCGGCGGTTTCGAGACGGCGCTCGCCTGCGACATCATCATCGCCGCCAATCACGCGAGCTTCGGGCTGACCGAGCCGCGTGTCGGGCTGGCCGCGCTGGGGGGGGGCATCCAGCGCGTGGTCGAGGAACTCGGACCCAAGCGGGCGCACGCTCTGCTTCTAACCGCGAAACGCATCTCTGCACAGGAAGCCGTAGCGATGGGCTTCGTCGCCGAAGTGGTGCCGGCGGCCGAACTGATGTCCACTGCACGCCGCTGGGCCGAGACGATCCTCGAATGCTCGCCGGCATCGATCGCGGCGACCAAGGCGGTGGTGCAGTCGCTCGACGGCAGCAGTGTCGAACAGTCAGTGCGGGAAATGTTCGACCTGCCTGAGGTGCGGAGCCTGCTTTCCGGACCCGATGCGCGCGAAGGGCCGAAGGCTTTCGCCGAAAAACGCAAGCCAAACTGGGTCGATCCTGCTTGACGCAACCAGCAGCTGGCCAGCGGGTGTTTGACACCCATGCCCCGGCTTCATAGCACTTGCATGCAAGCGGTGGCACGAATGCCACCAGCGAGGGGAGAGGCAAGATGGCAGACAAGGTTTTCGAAGGGAAAACGGCGCTGGTAACGGGTGCGGCATCGGGCATCGGACGGGCTACGGCACAGGGGTTCGCCGATGATGGCGCTCATGTCATTCTGCTCGATGTCAACCGCCTGGGCCTTGATGAAACGCGAGATGCAATCGGCGGGCAGGGCACAATCGTCTGCACCGATCTTTCCGAGCCCGAGGCGGCCGCCGCTGCCGCTCGCGAGGCGATCGCTGCGGCGGGCGGTGTGCATTACCTTTGCAATATCGCGGGTATCCATTTCGCCCAGGAAGATACCGTACTCAAGGCCGAGGCGTACAAGTGGTTCAAGGTGATCGCGATCAACCTCGTCGCGCCTGCCTTGTTGATGCGCGCCGCGGCAGAGGACATGATCGCTCGGGGCGTTTCGGGAAGGATCGTAAATGTTTCGTCGAGTTCGGCGTTCCGTCCGCAATCTCCGCCCTGCTATGCCTCTACCAAGACGGGCATACTTGGCCTGACCCGGGCGGGAGCCTCGGAATTCGGGCCTCACGACATCAACGTCAACGCGGTCGTGCCCGGTGTGACGCTGACGCCAATGGTGATGGGGGACGCGAAGGACGCGGTAGAAGACCTGATCAAGAGCGGCCCGCTGTCGAACCTGCTGGGCCGCCTGTCGATGCCCGAGGACGTCGCCGCTACGATCCTGTTCCTGTGCCGGCCGGAAAGCCGGCAGATTACCGGCCAGGCGATCCATACCAGCGCCGGTGCGGTGGTCTGACTTTCGAAGGAGCTACACATGCCGAAGATCGTTATCGTGGGCAGCGGACCGGGATTGGCGAAGACGGTTGCGGGGCGCTTCGGTGCGGAAGGGTGGCGGGTCGTGATGATGGCGCGCAACGGCGAGCGTCTGGAGGCCGAGGCCGCAGAGTTGCAGGGCAGGGGTGTCGATGCGGTGCCGGTAGTCTGCGACGTACGCGATAGCGGGAAGCTGGATGCGCTTATCGGTGCGGAAAGCGAAGACGGCGGGATCGACCTGCTCAACCACAATGCGGCGATCATCCGCCCCAATACGCCGATTCTCGACACCTCGATCGCGGACATCGAATCGGATATCGCGATCAATCTTACTGCAGGCATCGTCGCTGCCCGGGCCGCCATTCCTGGTATGCGCGAGCGTGGTTCAGGCACGATCCTGTTCAGCGGCGGGCATCTCTGTTTCGATCCCTGGCCGATCATGCTGACGCTTGGCGTCGGCAAGGCGGGGTTGCGCAATGCGGCGGGAGCGCTCGCCAAGGACCCGGCGTGCAAGGATTTGCGCATCGCTTACGTCAACATCCATGCGCTGATCGCTGAAGAGGTGAATGACGAAATCGCCGAACTCTATTGGCAGATCCAGACCCGGCCCGCCTCGGAGCACGAATGGGACATGCATTACGAGAAACCCTACGAGATTCCCGCGGACATGGCCTCTTGAGCGATCAGGCGGGAACCGGCTGCTGCCCCTGGTTTTCCGGTTCCCAGAATCCGAGCCCGTAATCGCCCTCGACCGTGTAGCGCTGGACGTGCCGGCGATGTCCCGGGGGATAGCCTCTGACGCAGTGGAGGCAGCGCCAGTTATCCCAGACGACGATTTCGTCCATGTTCCACTTGTGCCAGTAAGGGGTCATGCAGGAATAGATTTCCTGACACATCTCCTCGAGCAGGGCGTCACCCTCCGGGTTCTCACGGAGATAAACTCCCGCCGCCTCGAACGGTGAGATATGGAGCACCCG
>CAYPFE010000433.1:0-3014 GCA_964409895.1 uncultured Novosphingobium sp. | reverse complement strand
CCATCGTCGATCCGGCCGTCGCCTGGACGAAGACGAGGCCATGGCGCTCCTCGCAGGGGAAGGAGATCAGCTTCTTACGCGCATCGATGGCGCCGCAGAACATGGCCTCTTCCGGCACGCCGACAGCCTCACCCTGGGTGTCGAAAGTCCAGCCGTGAAAGCGGCAGGAAAAGCGCAGGGCCTTGCCGTGTTCCTCGCGGACCAGCCGGGCGCCGCGATGGGTGCAAATGTTGAGGAAGGCGCGGACGCGGCCGTCCTTGCCCCGCGCCACGACGATCGGCACGCCGAGATCGTCGAAGCAGCGAAAGCTGCCGGGCTCGGCGATGTCGGTTGAGAGACACGCAACCTGCGGGCCTTCGCGGAACAGCTTGCGGAATTCCTCTTCGAACTGGTCCGGGTCGCGATAGGCGGCGATGTCGAGGAACATGGCCTTTTCGGCCAGCGCGGTCTGGCCCGTTTCCATGTAGTGCAGAATGCGCTCGAACAGGTTGCGGCGCATGTCCTTGAGGGTGCGTTCGGGGATCGGTCGTGCCTCGAAAGGCGTGGAATCCGGCGAGTTCAGTCTACTCATGTCACGAGTTCCACCGTTGCGGCATCTCTCGATCCCCTCTTTCCTGCCGGACCTGGTCCGTGCCAAGACTAGCAGGCTATCCCAACCGAAGCGGGATGCCAACATCTCGCCCAATATCGTAAGAGGAGGCGGACAATGCGGGACAAGACCGGCGATACAGTTGGCGCCGGCCTGAATTACGCGCTGGGAGACGGCGCACCGGCCGTGTTCCATGCCTCGGCCGGGGGCGAGGGCGAGAACAGCGCGGAAGGGCAGTTCGCGCGGAAAATGGTGCAAATCGCCAATGGCCGGGAGGTTGCGGGCGGCTTCACTCTGGACGAGGCCGGCTTTGCGCTTGTCCGCCACGAGAGCGCGGTCAGAGATTTTTTCGACAGGTCCCAGCTGTCCGCAACCTACGAACCGGAAGTGGCCGCACTGGTGCGGGAGATGACCGGTGCTGCGCGCGCTGTGATCTTCGATCACACCTTGCGCACCGATTCCGATTCCATCCGCGAGGCGCACCAGATCCGGGACGCCGTGCCGCTGGTTCATAACGACTATACCGAGCGCTCCGCCCGCCAGCGGGTCCGCGATCTGTTCCCCGCCTCGGAAGCCGAGGCGCTGCTCGGCGCGCGGTTTGGCATCGTCAATGTCTGGCGTTCGATCGGCGGGCAAGCGCAAACTTCGCCGCTTGCAATGTGCGACGCTCGCAGCATAGCCGACGACGACCTGCTGCCCATGGAACGCCGCGCGCGCGACCGGGTCGGCGAGATGCAGCAGGCGACCTTCGCGTCCCGTCACCGCTGGTATTTCTTCCCGGACATGGACCGGGAAGAGGCGCTTGTGTTCAAGACTTATGATTCAGCGGACGACGGCCGTGCGCGCCGCTCGCTTCATTCGGCCTTCGATAATCCGCAGGCCCCCGGCGATGCCGCCCCCAGGGTCAGCATCGAAACCCGGGTGTTCGCCTTCTTCCAGGAAATTTCCGCACCGGATTGACGTGGCGGCGCGGACTGCCCGATGAAGCCGCCGAGATTAGGGAGAGAATATATGCCGCTGGATTCGATTCGAGACGATCATTTCCTCATCCTCGGGGGCAGCAGCGGCATGGGCTATGCGAGTGCTGCCTACCTGCTTGCCGCCGGGGGCATCGTCACCATCTGCGGGCGGGATGAGGCGAAGCTCGCCGCTGCCCATGAACGGATGCTCGAAGAGTGTGGTGCGGCGCCTGATCGCCTGCGCTCGATTGCGGCAGATGCGACCAAGGCGGATGCGGTCGAGGCCTGCTTCGAAAAGGCGGCTCGGCCGGACGGGACGCTCGACGGCGTCTTCGTGGTCGCAGGCGCTGGCCTGATCCTCGCCGCCGAGGAAACGACCGCTGAAATCGCGCTCGAACAGATGACGATCAATCTCGTGCCCTTCGTGAACGCGGTCCAGTCCGCCTTTCCAAGGATGAGGGAGCGAGGCGGGTCGATCCTCGCGATGTCGTCCGCTGCAGCACTGGCGCCCTATCCGAAGCTCGCTGCCTATGGCGCGGCCAAGGCCGGGCTCGATCAGTATGTGCGCGTCACGGCGGACGAATTCGGCAAATACGGCATTCGCGTCAACGCCGTCCGCTCGGGCTTCACCAACACGCCGGTCAATGGCGAGCTGATGTTCGACGAGCACTACATCAACGAATTCAGGAAGATCACGCCGCTCGGCCCCTATGCCGAACCCGAGCAGTTCGGGCCGATTTCGGCCTTGCTGCTCAGCCGCGAGAGCGACTGGATCACCGGCGCGATCGTGCCTGTCGATGGCGGGCTGACGCTGCGCGGCTATGGCGGCGGCGTGTTGCCGAGTGCGATGCTGCCCTGATTGCCGTTCACTGGCCAGTAAGCCTGTCTGTCATTAGAGTTCCCGTCGAAGGAAGACCTATGCAACTGACCCGAAGATTTCTGCTTGGCGCGATGGCCTTCACGCCGCTGGCTATGGTTCGCGGCGAAGAACCCGATGCATCCACCAACTGCTACGATCCCGCCACCTTGCCAGGCCGCGAGCGTTCCATGCGCCGTTCGCTGGGCTTCAAGGAGGTGTCGGACAGCGAGGAAAAGCGCTGCGAAACCTGCGCCTTTTTCATTCGCAAACAGGGCGATTGCGGCACCTGCCAGCTTCTCGTCGGCGGCCAGACGACAGCCCAGAGCGTGTGCAACTCCTGGGCGCCCAAGGAAACGGCCTAGGCCGCCCCGTTCATCCTCGACTTGCGCTCGCTGAACGGCTAGGCCTGCCTCTTCGAAGGGGCGACGCCGATGAAGATCATCCTGGGAAACAAGAATTATTCGAGCTGGTCGTTGCGCGCATGGCTGGCCTGCAAGCAGTCCGGCCTGTCCTTCGAGGAAATAATCGTCCCCCTCTACGGCGAGGGATGGGACGAGCAAAAGCGGCAGAACGAGCAGATCGCTCCCTCTTCGGGCAAGGTGCCGAT
>CAYPFE010000432.1:0-3027 GCA_964409895.1 uncultured Novosphingobium sp. | reverse complement strand
GACCATGTACAAGAAGATTCCCCAATCCTCCGTCACGGAAAGCGCCTGGACGGCATCGCGCCTCCACAGGCTTCTGCTCGCGGTGATGGAAGGCGTCATGGCGGCCGAACTGGTGGGGCTGGTACGCTCGCAGAACTGGATGATGGTGTTCGTCACGGTCCTGCTGATGGGGCTGATGGCGGCACCGGTGCTGTTTCGCGGCAGGCTGGGCGTACCGATCCCGTCCGAGCTCCACATCTTTGCGGCCCTGTTCATTTTCGCGACCCTGTTCATGGGGGAAGTACTGAACTTCTACCAGCGCTTTTGGTGGTGGGACCTCGCTCTCCATACCAGCGCCGGCATGCTGCTGGGCTTGCTCGGCTTTCTGTTCGTCTATCTCGTCAACGAGAACGAGCTTGTCGATGTCAGCATGCGCACCTCCTTCGTCGCGCTGTTCGCCTTCTTCTTCAGCGTGGCGCTCGGCACTTTCTGGGAAATCTTCGAATTCGCAATGGACCAATTGTTCGGGACCACGATGCAGAAGCCGAAATGGGGCGACGGCACCGGCCTCAGCGACACGATGTGGGACCTGATCGTCGATACGCTGGGAGCTGCGGTCATGGCGTTCGGCGGCTGGCTCTACATGCGCCGCGCCCGGCGCGAGCGTACCGACCACTGGCTGCGCCGCTATGTCGAGCGGCATCCGCATCTGTTCAAGTCCTAACCAAACATATCCCCGCTTGCCTCAAACGTGCGCAAAACCTACGGCATGCCCAAACCGACACAAGACAGGACAGATTCATGCAGCGTTTCGAAGGCACCAGCTCCTATGTCGCCACCGACGATCTCAAGGTCGCCGTCAATGCAGCCGTGCTGCTGCGCCGCCCGCTGCTGGTGAAGGGCGAGCCCGGCACCGGCAAGACGGTGCTGGCGCATGAGATCGCCAAGGCCATCGATGCCCCGCTAATCGAATGGAACGTCAAGTCCACCACCAAGGCGCAGCAGGGGCTCTACGAATACGACGCCGTCGCCCGCCTGCGCGACGGCCAGCTCGGCGATGAACGGGTCCACGACATCTCGAACTACATCAAGAAGGGCAAGCTGTGGGAAGCCTTCACCTCGCCCGAACTTCCCGTGCTGCTGATTGACGAGATCGACAAGGCCGATATCGAGTTCCCCAACGACTTGCTTCAGGAACTCGACCGCATGAGCTTCGACGTTTACGAAACCCATGAGCGGATCGAGGCGAAAGAACGCCCGATCGTCGTCATCACCTCAAACAACGAGAAGGAACTGCCCGACGCCTTCCTGCGCCGCTGCTTCTTCCACTACATCAAGTTCCCCGACCGCGAGACGATGCAAGAAATCATCGACGTCCACTATCCCGACATCCAGAAAGTGCTGGTCGCCAAGGCGATGGACATCTTCTACGAGGTCCGCGACGTGCCGGGCCTCAAGAAGAAGCCGAGCACTAGCGAACTGCTCGACTGGCTGAAGCTCTTGATGAACGAGGACATGCCGCTCGACGTCCTCCAGAACCAGGACCCGACCAAGGCCATTCCGCCGCTCCACGGTGCGCTGCTCAAGAACGAGCAGGACGTGATGCTGTTCGAGCGGCTGGCCTTCATGGCGCGGCGGCAGGGGGGCTAGAGTGCCCCACACCGGCCAGTGCTTCTGCGGACAGGTCCGCTACACCATCTCCTCCGAGCCCGTCGGTGCGCGGACGTGCTGGTGCCGGGATTGCCAGTACATCGCCAGTGGATCCGCCACCAACAACGTGCTGTTCCCCGAGGACGCCGTCACCTTCTCCGGCCAGATCGGCCGGATCGAGAAGATCGCCGACAGCGGCAATAGGGTCGAGCGCGGCTTTTGCCCCAAATGCGGCTCGCAGCTCTACAGCCGAACGATAGAGCCCGCCGGCGCTGTAATCCGCATCCGCATGGGCACGCTCGACGATACCGAGCTGATGGCGCCGCAGAACGTCATCTGGACCGACAGCGCGCCAAGTTGGGCGGTCATCGATCCCGATTTGCCACAATTTCCGAAGGGGCCCAAGTGACCTATACCGGGAGCTGCGCCTGCGGGGCCATCACGCTCTCCATCACGGGCGAGGTCATCGCGTCGCGCCAGTGCTGGTGCCGCCAGTGCCAACAGATTGCCAGCGGCGGGCCTACAAACAATGCGACTTTTCCGACCGAGAATGTCCGGATCGACGGCGATGTGGCCTCAGGCACATTCACCGCAGCGAGCGGCAGCACCGTAACCCAGGCTTTCTGCCCCAAGTGCGGCGTGCATCTGTACGGTCAGAGTTCGGCCCGCCCGCACTTGCTTTCCGTGCGGCTCGGTGCGCTTGACGAACGTCATGGCATCGAGCCAACCATGGCGATCTGGACCGACGATGCGCCGGACTGGGCGCTGATCGACCCGAAACTCGAAAATGTGGCGAGGCAGCCAGCCCCACCGAAAATGGACTGACTCATGTTCTTCAATTTCGTCGACGAACTGCGCGCTGCCGGCATTCCGGCCAGCTTCAAGGAGCACCTCGCACTGCTCGAAGCACTAGACAAGGAAGTGATCGAGCAGTCGCCCGAGCAGTTCTATTATCTCTCCCGCGCGGTGTTCGTGAAGGACGAGGGGCTGCTCGACCGTTTTGACCAGGTGTTCCAGAAGGTCTTCAAGGGCGTCTTCTCCGAATACGGCCAGGACCAGGTCGACATCCCGGAGGAGTGGCTCAAATCGCTGATGACCAAATATCTCAGCGAAGAAGAGATGGAGAAGATCAAGGCGCTCGGCTCGTGGGAAGAGCTGATGGACACGCTCAAGAAGCGCCTGGAGGAGCAGGAAAAGCGCCACCAGGGCGGCAACAAATGGATCGGCACCGGCGGCACGTCGCCCTTCGGTCATGACGGCTACAACCCGGAAGGCGTGCGAATTGGTGGCGAAGGGCGGCACGGTCGTGCGGTCAAGGTCTGGGAAAAACGCGAGTTCCAGAACCTCGACAACACCCGCGAGCTCGGCACCCGCAACATCAAGATGGCGCTCAGGCGC
>CAYPFE010000431.1:0-3028 GCA_964409895.1 uncultured Novosphingobium sp. | reverse complement strand
CCTCGCCTATGTCGCGATCACCCGCGCGCGGCGTCGCTGCACCATCCTGCATGCAGCGAACCGGCGCATCTACGGCCAGTGGACCAGCTCGATCCCCTCACGCTTCATCGCGGAATTGCCGGATGAGCACGTCGAAGAGGAAACCTCGCTGACGGGTGGCGCTTCACTGTGGCGCGCGCAATGGTCGGAGCATTCCGATCCCTTCGCCGATGTCGCGCGCACCCGCCCTGCCCGCGCCAGTACTCGCGGACCCGGCTGGCAGCGCGCGGCTTCGAAGGACTACGACGCCACGCCGAAACGTGTCGCTGAATCCACCCGCAGCGCCGCCAGCTTCGCGGCGAAACCGCGCACCGACATCGAGGTGGGCGCGCGCGTCTTCCACCAGAAGTTCGGCTACGGCACAGTCGCCGCGCAGGAAGGCAACAAGCTGGAAATCGACTTCGAAACTGCCGGGCGCAAGCGCGTGATCGACAGCTTCGTCAAGCCGGCCGAGCAGGCCTGATGAAAAGCGACTATGAGCTTATCCGCGAGTTAACTGCGCGCTATGCCGGCGCTATCGACGCGAAAGACTATACCGCCATCGCCGCCTGCTTTTCGCCGGATGCCCGCGTGATTTATGCCGGATACAGCGAGGAGTTGCAGGGCGAGGACGCCATCCTCGCCCACATGCGCCGCGCGCTCGAGCTGATGGACGTGACGCAACACCTGTTCGCCAATTTCATCGTCGATGTCGCAGGCGACGAGGCGGCAATGACCTGCGACATCCTCGCCCAGCACCTGCACGGCGGCGAGACCTTCCTCGCGGGCGGCAAATACGAAACGCGGCTGGTCAAGGCCGACACTGGCTGGAAATTCACCCGCATTTCCGCCCGCACCGTCTGGAGCAGCGGCAACCGCGACATGCTGCCGAAAGCGGATTAGCGCGCGCGTTCAGGACGCAGCACCCTTTGGCTTCGCACGCCCGGCCATCTTCGACGCGAACATCAGCATTGCGGCGATCAGGCTGATCGCGATGAAGGAGATGAACATCAGGTCGTAACTTTCGGTGCGATCGTAAACTTCCCCGCCGAAACGCACGCCGATCGCGCCGCACACGGCCATGATCAGTCCGGCGGTACCGTTGGCCGTGCCGAACGTCGCGACGCCCACGCGGTCTGCCAGAACCGCCATGAACACCGGTGTGATCGCCCCGACCGCAAGGCCGACGAGCGCACTGCACACCAGCAGCATGACATAGCTGTCGCCCTTGAGCAGCGCCGCGCAGGTGACGGCGATGAACACGAACAGGATGGTGAGTGTCAGCTCCCGGTCGATCCAGTCGCCGACCACGGCGAGCACCAGCTTGCAGACGATCGCCATCAGGCCGAGCAGCGACAGCAGGCTGGCCGACTCACCGACGCTGAGGCCGCTTTCCTGGGCAAGCGGCACGATCGAGACGACAATTGTCTGCGCCATGGCAAGAGAAAATGCTACGCTCACCGAGAGCATCCAGAACACCGGCATACGCAGCAGTTGGCCGATGCTGAGCGGTGCCGCCGCCACCGCCGGCTCTTCGGAGAAAACACCCGAAACATCCTGCGCAGCAGCTTTCCCGGGTTCGATATCGTCCGGCCCCGGCCGCTCGCGGATGAAGGGTATCAGAACCAGCGAGACCACTGAAATCCCGACGCCAAGCACGATCAGGCACATGCGCCAGCCTACACCCTCTATCAGCTTGCCGACGGTCGGCGCCATCACCACAGTGCCGAGCGACATGCCCATGATGGCGATCGCCATCGCCCTACCCCGCTGGGCGGCGAACCAGCGCGCGACCAGCGTCGTCACCGGCAGGGCGCTGATGCCGGCGATGCCGATCGCCAGGGGAAGCCCCAGCAGCACCGCGGTCACCCAGACATTGTGCGACATGCCGATTCCGACAAAACTGGCCCCGAACAGGACCGCGCTCACCGCCATGATCCAGCGGATCGAATAGGTGTCGAGCATGCGCCCGATGAAAGGTGAGAGCGCCGCCATACCGAGGTTGATGAGGATGATGCCGGTGTTGGCGTTGGCCCGCGACAATTTGAGGTCTTCGCTCGCGGGAATCACGAACATCCCGAAGGAATTCATCGTCGCGCCGATCACCAGCATCAGGATGACGAAGCCGATCGCGACAATGAACCAGCCGTAATAGATGCGCATGCGCCCTCCCTTTTATCACGCGCAGTTACGCAGGCCTGATCGCCATTGTCACGCCAAATAACGCTGCAGTTCGCATTGCGCGCTTCGAGCAGCTTCAGTCAGCTGCCGAAAGGCCCAGGAAGCCCGGAACCGGGCCGTTCCAGCCCTCGCCGTCATCCTGTTCGTCATTGTCGACAGGGTGCGATCTGGCCGGCTTCTCCTTGCGCGCGGGGGCAGGCTTGGGGGCCGGCTTCGAAGTAGCGCGTTCCCGCCCGGAATTCGCCGGTTTTTCGCGCGGCTCCGGATCGGCCCGCTTCTCCGAGGCTTGCGCCTCGAACACAGGAATCGACATGCCGGTCAGCTTCTCGACATTCTCGATCGACTCCGCGTCGTCGTCGGTAACGAAGGTGAAGGCCCGTCCCTTGGCCCCTGCCCTCCCGGTGCGGCCGATGCGGTGCACATAGTCGTCGGGATGCCAGGGCGTGTCGAAGTTGAAGATGTGGGATACGTTCTTGATGTCGAGCCCGCGCGCGGCAACGTCGCTGCACACCAGGATGTTGATCTCACCATCCTTGAAACGCTGCAATTCCGCAATCCGCGCCGGCTGGTCCATGTCGCCGTGAATCTCGCCCGATGCGAAACCGTGACCCTTGAGACTCTTGTTGAGTTCCCGCACCGCGGTCTTGCGGTTGCAGAAAATCATCGCCGTGCGGACATTGTCGCTGCGCAGCAAGTGGCGAAGCATCTCGCGCTTCTTGCGGGGCTGCACGAACACCTTGTGCTGGGCGATATTTTCCGAGGTTGTTGCAGGCCGCGCCACCTCGATCTGCTTGGGGTTGGACAGGAACTTGTCCGCCAGCTTCTTGAT
>CAYPFE010000430.1:0-3031 GCA_964409895.1 uncultured Novosphingobium sp. | reverse complement strand
ACCTGGATAAAGTCTGGGGTGATCCTCATTGCCTCTTTAAGAAGCATCACCGTGTGGATCCCCAGGGCGCGGGCCTCGTAAGAGCAAGTGATAATACAGGTGCCGGTCTTGCCGTTAGTCACACCGATGGGTTTACCCCGCAGTTCCGGGTTGTCCAGTTGTTCGATGGAGGCAAAAAAGGCATTCATATCCACCAGGGCGATGAACCGGGGCCAGGGATGATGTTTTAAAGTGTCCGACATGGGACACCGGATCCTAAGCCAGTATTTGAAACCCTGGCAAGTGGTATTTAAACCACCTTATGATTCAGAGGGATAGCAGGCAGGGAGAGGATGTATGCAGAGACATGGTCCCATGTTGATGTGGTTATCAGTAGTCGAAAATCAAAAAGTCGTATCTGACCCCACTTATTACTATCCCCAGCTGAGGTCATGCTGCAGGATGGGTGTAGTGCGTACCCGCTTCCCGGTGGCGAAATAAATGGCATTGGCCACGGCGGGCGGTGTCGGTGGGCCAGCCGGTTCGCCCATGCCACCCCACCACCCGGCCTTGGAGAGGGCAAAATGGGTCTCGACCTCGGGCATGTCATGAATGCGCAGCAGTCCGTAGCGGTCAAAATTGGTATTGACGAAGCGACCGTTCTGCAGGTCCAGCCCCCCATCCAGGGCATGACTGAGTTCCCAGCAGACCGAACCATGCACCTGCTCACGGCAGTTTTGCGGATTGATGATGTAACCGCTGTTGACGACGACCACCATTTTCTCGACCCTGAGCTGGCCGCGCCGACTGACACTCACCATGGCGCAGACCGCGCAATAGGTGTCATGGTCCTTGACGACCGCAATGCCCATCCCCTCGCCACGCGGCAGGTCGGTGGTAAAGCCGGCAACCTCTTTCAGCTTCAGCAACACCCGCTGCCAGGGTTCCATGCCCGCCGTCATCTTCAGTCGCCATTCCAGCGGGTCCCAGTCACCCGCCAGGGCCACCTCGTCGACGAACTGTTCGATCATAAAACCGTTCTGGTTATTGCCCGGAGCGCGATGCGAGGCGGTGGGGATATGCGAATCGACGAACCCCCGTTCATGCCGTCGACTGGGGACCTGATAGGGCATGTTGCTGATCGCGCGCTCGGCATTGTTCGGGCGGTTGGGTTCACCAATACAGCGGGTGAACCAGGCTGTGGGCAGGCCGTCCGTACCCAGCGCCGCAGAGAAGCGGCTCCAGTTCACCGGCCGCTGCTTGCCTTGGGCGATATCCTCTTCCCGTGACCAGATCACCTTGACCGGTCGGCCGAGCTGTTTCGACAGTTCGGTAGCCTGACGGGTCACGGCGGTATTACCGCTGCCACCACCACCGAAGGCCCCGCCGATGAAGAGGGTGTGGACATGGACCTTGTCGGTACTCACGCCGGCCTGATCGGCCGCCAGCATCAGGGCCAGGGATTGATCCTGGGAAGGCGTCCACACATCAACGCGTTCTGCCGTCACACTCACCGTGGCATTGACCGGTTCCATGCGGGCATGGGCCTCATAGGGCCGGTCGTATTCTGCGGTGACGACCCTATCCTTTGCCGTCCTTGCAATCAGGGGTAACGGATCCTCACCCTCGGCATGGACTACCTTGGCAGGCTGATCCAGCAGCGCCGCGGCTGCCGCGGCGAGGCTGTCGTTGCTGGTGTCAACATACTCGCCAAAATCCCAGTCTATCGGCAGCAGATCCAGTGCCGTTTTTGCCCGGTAATAGCTGTCGGCCACCACCGCGACCGCGCTCTGCATGGCATTGATGCCGTCCTTGCCGGCGGCTGGCTTCAGTTCAATCACGGCGATGATTCCGGGTCGATTGCTCACGGCCGCCGCATCAAAACCCTTGAGCTTGCCCCAGGGCACGGGGCAAGCCCGGACCGCGGCATAGACCATGCCTTCCAGGTCCACGTCGATAGAAAATTTCGCGCTGCCATTGGATTTGACCGCGACATCCACGCGCGGCACCTCGGTACCCAGCAGCCACCAGTCACCATAGGCCTTGATCGTTGGTTCCTGGTCCAGCGTGACCGCAGTCGCCGCACTGGCAAACTCGCCATAACCGGCACGGTGCCTGCCGGCACTCAATACACCCTGATGCGCGGTGACCTCGTTGCGTGTCACGCCCCAGGCCTGCGCTGCGGCCTCTTTCAGGCGCTCACGCGCCGAGGCGCCGGCCTGCATGATATGCGGATGACGATTGCGCACCAGATTGGAACCCGAGGTGGACATGGTCACATATTCGCGGCCCCGGTTAACATGGCGGTTCGGCTTGGCGAACACCGCACGAACATCCTGCCAGGGTACATCCAGTTCCTCGGCCACCATAGTAGATACGGATGTCAATGCGCCCTGCCCCTGTTCGGTATGGGGTACGCGGATGGTCACCACCCCGTCCGGATCGATACTCAGCCAGGCATTGATCTCCTCGCCCGTGGCGGGTGGGAGAGACGGATCCGCCAGGACCTTGCCCGGGGCGGCGACGGCAGGGATATGAAAACCGAGCAGTAAACCACCGCCAGTGGCGACAGAGCAACGCAGGAAGGTGCGTCGGGTAAGTGTACGGGTGTTCATACGCCACCCTCCTTGTCACCGGCCAGTTCGGCCGCGCGATGGATGGCCGAGCGGATTTCGATATAGGTACCACAGCGGCACAGATTCCCCTCCATTGCCTGATCGATATCACGGTCATTGGGATCCGGGTTACGCGCCAGCAATGCGGCGGCGGCCATGATCTGACCGGACTGACAATAGCCACACTGGGCCACGGCCTTTTCTATCCATGCGCGCTGGACCGGGTGGGAGCTGTCTGCGGACAGACCCTCGATGGTGGTAATACGACGGCCCACGGCGCTGGCCGCCGGAACGATACAGGATTTGGTCAGCTGACCGTCGATATGCACCGAGCAGACACCGCACTCGGCAATACCGCAGCCGAATTTGGTGCCGGTGAGCTTGATATTCTCGCGCAATATCCATAGCAAAGGAGTCTCGGGATCGGCATCGACTTC
>CAYPFE010000429.1:0-3033 GCA_964409895.1 uncultured Novosphingobium sp. | reverse complement strand
CTACGGCGATTACCTGCGTTCCGGCGCGATGGCGGCGCGCTCGCCGATCATGCGCTCGATCGTCGAAGCGGCGGGCAAGGGCGTGCCGGTCCTGGGTGTGTGTAACGGTTTCCAGATATTGACGGAAAGCGGCCTGCTCCCGGGGGCCCTGCTCCGCAATGCGGGGATCCGTTATATCTGCCGAGTCGTTCCGCTGGCTGTCGAGAACAGCCGGTCGCTGTTCACCGGCGGCTACGAACACGGTCAGCAAATCGCAATTCCGATCGCCCATCACGACGGCAACTACTTTGCCGATGATGCGACGCTGGACCGGCTGGAAGGGGAGGGCCGTGTCGCCTTCCGCTACCTCGATAACCCCAACGGGTCGATCCGCGACATTGCAGGTATCCTCAATGAGGCGGGTACCGTGCTCGGGATGATGCCGCACCCCGAACGCGCGATGGAGCCGGCCCATGGTTCCAGCGACGGCAGGGCGCTGTTCGAAAGCGCGTTGAACCGCCTGGCCGTGGCCTAGAGTTTGTCCGCTTTCGCGGTATCGGCACCGGCCCACACCCCCACCCGGCCTCCCAACGGAATTGTACGCTTTTGGAGGCCGGGTGGGCCGGTGCTGCTTAGTCAGGACAGACTCTAAGCGGCTGCCTCCACGCGCGGCTGGCCATGCTGGCGGAACAGTTTGAGTGCATCCGAGGATTCCATCGGCCTGCCGTAATAGAAGCCCTGAATCTTCTTGCAGCCCAGTTCGCGCACGACGTTGAGTTCTTTTTCGTTTTCGACGCCTTCTGCCGTAGTCGACATGTCAAGGCTATCGGCCATCGCGACGACGGCGCGGATGATGGCCAGGCTCTCCGGATTTCTTTGGGCTGCGCCCTGAACGAAGGTCCGATCGACCTTGATCGTCGAGAATCGCAGCTCCCGCAGATAGCCGAGCGAAGAATAGCCTGTGCCGAAATCGTCGAGGGCGACCCCGCAGCCAAGCGCCATCACTTGTTCCAGCGCGGCGCGGGCCTGGACCGAATCGCGTACGAAGATGCTTTCGGTCACTTCCAGTTCCAGCCGGTTGGGCTCCAGCCCACTTATCGACAAGGCGCCTACGACGCTGGCAATGAAATCCGCGCTGAGCAGCTGCTCGCCAGAGACGTTGACGGCGATCCGCACATGATCAGGCCACTTTATCGCTTCCTTGCAGGCCTCGCGCAGGACCCATTCGCCGATCGGCACGATCAGCCTGGTATCCTCGGCAAGCGGAATGAACTTGCCGGGGCTGACCATGCCATGATCCTCGCTTTTCCAGCGCAGCAGCGCCTCGAAACTGGCGATTGTCTCATTATTCGCATCGACCACGGGCTGGTAATGCAGGATGAATTCGTTGCGTTCGAGCGCACGGCGCAGCGAAAACTCTAGCTGGCGGCGTTCTTCGGCATGAGCGTGGAGTGCGGGCTCGTAAGTAAAGTGGCAGCCTCCGCCTTCATCCTTGCTGCGGTAGAGCGCGAGGTCGGCGTTACGCATCAGCGTTTCCACCGTGGCGCCGTCGCGCGGTCCAACTGCAGAGCCAACGCTGGCGCCGACGTAAAGCGTGTGATGATCGATTTCGTATGGTTTCGACAGGCTGTGAATGACGCTCGTGGCAATCCGGTTGACGTGATCCATGTCGGCCACATCGCGAATGACAATAGCGAATTCGTCGCCACCAAGCCTGCCGCACAGCTCGTGCTCGCCGACCTGGCGCTTGAGCCGGTCGGAAACGCGCGCCAACAGCTGATCGCCGACGAGGTGGCCAAGCGTATCGTTGACCGCCTTGAATCGGTCGAGGTCGATCATCAGGAAAGCACAGCGAGTGCGCCATTGATCGGCATAGGAAAGGGCATCACCCAATGATTCGTTGAGCATCATCCGGTTAGGCAGCCCGGTGAGCGTGTCGTAGCGCGCCATATGCGCGATCTTATCCGAACTCTCGCGCGCCGCGGTCACGTCTGAGCCGACGCCACGAAAACCATCGAAAATACCGTTTTCGTTGATCTTTGGCGTGCCGGACAATTCCCACCAGCGCGGTTGATCGTTGATGCTGACGCGCACCAGCAGGTTGGAAAAGCTCTCCCGCCGCTTCAGCCGTTCGGCAAGGTCATGCAGGCTTGAAGGAAACTGGCCGGTTTCCCAGGAGGGGCCTGCTATCAATTGGATGAATGGCTTGCCGTCAACATCCTTGGGGTCCTTGCCCAAAGCGAAGGCAAAGCGCGGGGAGACCGCACGCACGCGCCGCGAGGTATCGATCTGCCACAGCCAGTCGGCCTCGCCTTCCTCGAACTCGCGCAGGAGCAGCGAAACGACTTCGTCTTTCTCCAGCATCCCCGCCTGAGCGACCTTTGTCGCGAGAAAACGGCGGGCGCTTTCCAGCGAGCCCACGACAATAGTGCAGACCAGGGCGGAGGAAACCACCGCCATGTCGTATTCGCCGTTGAACAGGAAATAGGTGATGGCTGCCAGTCCAACGATGCCCGCGAACATCAGGGTGCCCATCGGTACCGCAGTGAGCAGGATCGCCGATGCCGTCATGAGCATCGCGAGCACGCTCCAGAACTTGATCTGGACTTCGGTGGTGCCGAACAGCCCGAAACAGGCAATGGGTGCGACCCAGACGAGGGCATTGACGATCGATGCGATGGTCTGTGCCTTGATTTCCTCGGGCGTTACTCGGCGGCGGTCAGCATCGATAAGCGCGGCATCGGCACGGCGGCTGTGATAGAGCGAACCGGTGAGGGCTGCGAGCCATGCGACGATGGCGACAATCGGCACGGTTCCGATGAAAAGCGCCGCAGTTGCGAGTGCTGCGACCGTCTGGATGCTGACCTTTGCAATCGCCGACCTCGCAAGGCTCGCATATTGCAGGCCGCGCAGCTTGGGCCAGTCACCGTCTTCGGGATCGGTAAGGCCCAGAACCGCCAAAGCTGGCAGCTCTGTTGGCATTTGCGTTACGGCAGTTTCGTCGTGTTTCACCCAACTCGCGTAGCCCGATATCGGTTAGCAGCGAGTAAAGGA
>CAYPFE010000428.1:0-3050 GCA_964409895.1 uncultured Novosphingobium sp. | reverse complement strand
CGGTGGTCTACACGCCAGAGAATGCGGACTGGTTCTGCGTCGAGCCGGTCAGCCACATGACAGACGCGGTGAACCGGGACCTGGCAGGGTCAGGGCTGGTAAGTTTGGCGCCGCAGGAAACACTTTACGGTTCGGTCGGCATCAGGGCTGTCGCGAAAGGGGAGGACGATGACTGAGGACGGATATAATCGCAGGGCGGTCTTCTGGATCTGCGTGCTGGCGCTGTTCACTGCAGCGCTGTCCTTCTCGCTGAGGACAGGGGCTTCGGGCGCGATCAAGGCGGCATTGCTCGATCCGGTGGTGCCTGCCAAGTCGGGCGAAATGATTGCGGCCGCACTGGGCAACAGCTTTTTAGGTTTCGCACTCAGCCTGCTGGTGATCAGCCCGCTGCTCGACGTGATCGGGGCGAAGCGCGTGATCCTGCTGGCATCCACCTGCTTCATTGCAGGGCCAATCCTGATTATTCTGTCACCGCAGGCGGGGGGGATTGATGCAGTCTATACCCTGCTCAGCGTGGGCATGGTGGTGTGCGGCATCGGCTGGGGCGCGACCGAGGCCTCGATCAACCCGGTCACTGCTTCTCTTTATCCCGACGACAAGACGCATCGCCTGAACGTACTTCACGCCTGGTGGCCGGCGGGCCTCGTCATCGGCGGGCTGACTAGCCTTGCGCTGTTCGCCAATCTCGGGCTCGGATGGCAGGTGTTGATTGGCCTGATCTGCATTCCTGGCGCGGTGTTCGGCCTCTGGGCGATGACCCAGCAGTTTCCGAAGACTGAGAGTACCAATCTAGGTGTGTCGTTCAAGGACATGTTCCTTGAACCGTTCCGCCGCCCGAGCTTCTGGATATTCCCGGCGATCATGATCCTGACTGCGTCCGCCGAACTTGCGCCCGGTTCCTGGGTCGATATCGCACTGACCCAGACGGTCGGTATGCCGGGCATCCTCGTGCTGGTCTATGTCTCAGCGATCATGTTCATCATGCGCCACTTTGCCGGTTCGCTGGAACGCCGCTTTTCCGACATGGGCCTGTTGCTGATGAGCACCATTCCCGCCGCATTCGGCCTCTATGGCCTTGCCATCGCCAATTCGCCGCTGACAGCACTGGTGGCCGCCACGCTGTGGGCGTTTGGTGTGTGCTACATGTGGCCGACGATGCTGGCCGCTGCCGCCCGGCGCTATCCGAGGAGCGGGCCCTGGGGCATCGGCATCCTTGGCTTTGCCGCCGCCATGGCGATCTATTTCGTGCTGCCGGAACTCGGCAAGATCTACGATGCCGCGAAGCTGGAGAAGGCCGGCGGCGAGGAGGCCTTCGCGGCGCTCCAGTCGGGGCCCGAGCTTCAGCAGGTGCTCGCCTATGCCGCCGAACAGAGCTTCCAGGTGATCGCGATCATCCCGGCGGTGCTGTTCGTCATTTTCGGCGCGGTGGTGCTCGCCGAACGCGCCGCGCGCGGGAAGGATAGCTGACGATGAAGATCGGCATGAACCTGCTGCTGTGGACCGGGCATGTGACGCAAGAGCATGTGCCAGTGCTGCAGGCGCTCAAGGACACTGGCTTCGACGGGGTCGAAGTGCCGGTCTTCGATGCGTCGGATGAGAGCCATTACCGCTGGCTGGCTGGCGTGCTCGATGACATCGGGCTCGAACGCACGATCGTCGCGCTGATCCCGGACGAAGCGCATTCGCCGCTTTCGCCCGATGCTTCGGCGCGGGCTGGCGCGGTGGAGCATCTCAAGCGCGTGATTGGTTGCGGACAGGTGCTGGGCGCACAGGTGATGGCGGGGCCGTGGTTCCAGCCGCTCGGCGTGTTCTCGGGCGATCCGCCGAGCGAGGACGAGCTGGAGCGATGCGCGGATGTGCACCGCCAGGTGCTGCCGCTGATGCGCGACGCCGGGATCACAGCGGGGCTTGAACCATTGAACCGCTTCGAGGCCTATCTGCTCAACACCATGGAGCAGGCAGTGTCCTATGCCGAGCGCATCGGTGGAGACGGCATCGGCATCCTCTACGACACCTTCCACGCCAATATCGAGGAGAAGGACCCGATTGCCGCGCTAAGGACGATCCACGCTTCGGGCAACCTTTCCCATATCCATATTTCCGAGAACGATCGCGGCACGCCCGGGCGCGGCCATGCCAAGATCGCCGAGGCAATCGCGGTGCTGAGGGAAGTGGGATACGACGGCTGGCTCACCATCGAGGCCTTTGGCCGCGCACTGCCCGAACTGGCTGCTGCAACCCGGGTGTGGCGCGATTTCTTCGCCAATCCGGAGGAAGTCTACACCGAAGGCTATGCCTTCATTCGCGACACATGGGACAAGGAGGCCCAGGCATGAACGCAATTTTCGACATGGATCGGCGTAGCCTGCTGCGGAATATTCTGCTGTCGGTGGGCTCTATGGCGATTCCCGCAGGCTGCACTCTCGGCAGCGGGCCAGGCAAGGATTTCGCCTTCAGCACCGAGCAGATGGCGCTGGTCAGTGCGATAGCCGACACCGTCATCCCCAAGGGCGACACGGTCGGCGCGTTGGATGTCAAGGTGCCTGCCAATCTTGAAACACTGCTGCGCGGCTGGGCATCGGCCGATACGCTCGAGGAAGTGCTCGCCGGGCTGGAACGCGTCGATGCGGCATCGAACAAGGCCAAGGGCAAGGACTTTGCCGCACTAGATGCGGCGACCCGTCTTGAGGTGCTCAAGGCGCATGAGGCCAAAGCGATGAAAGACGCTCCCGAACAGCCGGCGGCGGGCGGGATCGCGATGTTCAGGGGTCCGGTCAAGGTCGACGCGGGCTATGCCCGGCTGCGCGGGCTGATCGTCAAGCTGTTCTACCTTTCCGAAGATGCGCTGACACAGGAGCTTACCTACGAGCACGATCCCGGCGGTTACACGGGTTCCGTTCCCCTTACCCCCGAATCCCGTCCCGAGGGCGGTTTAAGCCCGATCTAAGCGGCCCGATCTGAGAAGGAATTCACAATGTTTGACGCAATCGTAATCGGCTCGGGCATGAGCGGCGGTATCGCCGCCAAGGAACTCTGCGAGCGCGGCCTGA
>CAYPFE010000427.1:0-3054 GCA_964409895.1 uncultured Novosphingobium sp. | reverse complement strand
TAGGTGTCGAAGCCCTTGCAGAAGGCCCAGTCCTCCTTTTCCGGCTGCAGCGTCGTGTCGAAGGCGCAGGCATAGCCCGCGACGTGGTCGAGCGCGTCTTCCACCGACACGTTGACGCATTGTTTGCCGATGATGATGGCGAGTTCCGGCTCGTGGACGCTCACCCGGTCCGGCCAGCGGATCTGGATGCCGTCGCCGGGCCCGGCCAGCGCAGTCGGCACCTTGCCCATGAAGCCGAGCATGCCGAAGGGCGCGCCGTGATGCTTCCAGTTGCCCGCGCCACACACGAATTTCGACGGATTGGCGACCGGTGACAGCAGGCTGACGTCGTCGAGCGAAATCGCCGGCTGGCTGGCGGCCAGCTCGGCCATCTTCGGGCCGAGCGTGGCAAGGTTGGCGATAACCTGGTCGCCCAGCGGCAGCGGCCAGCGCAGGGCCGGCAGCGCCTCGGTTACGGCGGTAACGTCGTGAATGCCCGCATCGTCGGCAATGCCCAGACGCGGCGCGGCGGACGCATCGCTGTTCAGTGTGAAACGGCAAATCCTCATCCCAAACTCCTCTTGGTGTGTTTTGCCATGCATGGCCGAGCCAGCGGTCCGGTGCAAGCGGGAGATTGCGAGCCCGCACTCGACAGCAGGCGGGTTTGCAGGCACTGTCATGACCGGAGTTCGATGAAGTTGGAGAGGGACATGGCCGAAGCCGATCCCAAGGTTCGCGAAAAGGGCACAACCGCGCTGGAAGTCATTCCCGTCGCCGGCATCATCGGCGCGGAAATCCGGGGCGTCACGCTTTCGGGCGACCTTCCGCAGGAGACCATCGACGCGATCCGCGCAGCCCTGCTCACCCATAAGGTGGTGTTCTTCCGTGGCCAGGACCATCTCGACGACTTCGCCCAGGAGGCGTTCGCCGCGCGTTTCGGCGAGCTGCAGCGCCACCCGATGGTCAAGGCTGCCGGCGGGTCCGACGCGTTGCTGGAACTGAGCGAAGGCTTTTCGGCCTCGGTCTGGCACACCGACCTTACCTTCATGCCCGATCCTTCCGCCTTCGCGGTGCTGCGTCCGTTGCAGGTTCCCAGGACCGGAGGCGACACGATCTGGGCCAATGCCGCCCATGCCTATGAGCTGCTGCCCGAGCCGCTCAGGCCGCTTGCCGACACGCTGTGGGCGATCCACGCCACCAACTTCGATTTCGAGGGCAATTTCAGCGAAGCCTATCGCGCCAGGATGGGTGAATATGGCAAGAATACGAGCAAGCATGTCGCGCGCACCGAGCATCCGGTGGTGCAGGTCCATCCCGAGACCGGCGAGCGCTCGCTGATCCTCGGTTCATGGGTCAAGCGCTTCGTCGGGCTGACCAACGCCGATTCGGCGAAGATCTTCGAGATACTCCAGTCCTACGTCTCCAAGGAGGAAAATACGGTGCGCTGGCACTGGCGGATGGGCGATGTCGCGATGTGGGACAACCGCGCCACCCAGCACCGCGCCGTGCCCGACTATGGCGACGACGCCCGCATCTTCCGCCGCGCGACCGTGCTCGGCACCGTGCCGACCTCCATCGACGGGCGGAAATCGCGCCGGCTGGAAGACTAGGAGTGCTGGCCATGTCCGTGATCCGTTCGTGTCGAGCGAAGTCGAGACACGGCAGTGCCAGCGTGTCTCGACTTCGCTCGACACGAACGGTGGTGTGATTGCCATGTCTGACGAGACCCGTCCCCCTCCCGAGGAGATCATCCTCTACGAAAAAGACCCGGCGACGAAGATCGCCACGGTCACGATCAACCGGCCGGACAAGCACAACGCCATCACCATCGCCGCGCGCCACCGCTTCGCCGAGATTGTCCATCGCGCCAATGTCGACGACGAGGTCAAGGTGCTCGTGATCCGGGGTGCGGGCGACAATTTCGGCACCGGCGACGATCTGCCGGAAATGGCGGACCTGTTCTCCGACAAGGACGTGTCCTGGCTCCACGATTTCCGCATCGGCGAAGACGAGGACGTCAAATACCCGCCCAAGGGTAGCTATCGGCATCTGGGCGCCGTCACCCAACTCTATGCCCGCAGCGGTGAAGGCATGCGCGACCTGCAGGACTTCAAGAAGATCTCGATCGTCGAGGTGAAGGGCTATTGCTACGGCTGGCAGTTCTATCTCGCGGGCGACGCCGACATGGTGATCGCCAGCGAGGACGCGTTGTTCGGACATGCCGCCTTTCGCTACGCCGGCTGGGCGGCGCGGATGTGGCAATGGGCGCTGACCATGGGGCTGCGGCCGTTCATGGAAATGGTCTTCACCGGCCGGCCCTTTACGGCCGCCGAGATGAAGCCGCTGGGCTTCGTCAACGCTGTCGTGCCGCGCGAGGAGCTGGAGGTGACGACGGCGAAATACGCGCTCGCCTGTGCGAAGAACCGTCCGACCGATACGGTGGTGATGCAGAAGACCTTTTTCGAAATCTTCAAGCAGAATCAGGGCGAGTACATGGGCAGCGTCTTGTCTGGCTGGCTCGAATCGATGCTGCCCGGTGTGCTCGACGATACGGCGATCAAGGTCGACTCCGAGCTGTTCGACAAGGGGCTGACGAATGCGGTAAAGGACAACGACAACAATTTCCCGCCCGAATGGCGTTTGAGCCATGCCGGGCGGCGGCAAACCGAATGAGGACCTGACATGGCGCTCGAGACCACAGATCTAACCAAGTCTCTCGGCACGATGGTCGAGACCGATGTCGAAACGCTGGTGAGCGGGGCGATTTCCGCCGAACTCGTCGAACTCATCCAGAAGCGCGGGGTGATCCTGTTCCGCGGGCTGGAGATGGACGACGAACAGCAGCTCGCCTTCACCCGCACGCTCGGGCCCGTGCTCGGCGAAAAGTCGGGCGATGTCTACAAGGTGACCTACGATCCAAGGGAAAGCCCGCAGCTCTATCTCTACACGCCCGGCAATTTCTTCTGGCATATCGACCGCACCGATGCCGACATCCCGCCCTTCATCACCATGCTCAACGCCAAGCGGCTCGATCCCGAGGGCGGCGATACCGAATTCGCCAACACCTATGCCGCT
>CAYPFE010000426.1:0-3059 GCA_964409895.1 uncultured Novosphingobium sp. | reverse complement strand
CCGCCTCGGTCGGCACGACAAGCTGCGAGAAGCTGCGGGTCTCGCTCGCCTTGTACTGCGCGGCGTTCTCCTTATAGCGCGCGGCGATTTCGGCATCCGTTGCGGCCGCAGTCCCTGCTACAATGCTGGTGTCGAACCCGACGTAACGGATGACGCGCCGTTCCGGGCGTATGAAATCCTCTTCATTCTTGGCGTAGTAGTCAGCAAGCTGCTTGTAGGTCGGCTTGTCTTTGGGAGCAAACTGCATCGAAGGCAGGACTGCAATAACGCCGTCGCGCGTTTCCGAAACCAGACCGGCGTACCGCATCGTCAGGTCTTCGGGCATGATCGCGCCGAAACTTGCGGGAATCAGGATCTGTTGGGCGATCAGGCTGGTCTTGATATCATCGCGAAGCGTTTGCTCACTTATGCCGCGCTGGCGGATCGCCTGCCGGAAGATCGAGTCGCTGAATTTCCCATCCGCGCCGCGAAACCCTCCGTCCTTTGCAATTTCGCTATCGACAAGACGATCGGAGGCGACGATGCCGTATTGCCTGCCATAGACCGCGATCGCCAGGCGGTCCGCAAGCTGGTCGACAAGGCGATCGATGCCGCCGTCGGCGAGCAGGGACTTCATCGTCAAACCAGGCTGTTCCTGCCTTGCGCGGTCGAGCAAGGTCGTAGCCGACTGGCTAAGCGTTGCATTGTCGATGCGTTCACCGCCGACCAATGCCACCCGGTCGCCACCGGTGACACCACCGAATGTACCGGTGTTCGAGACGTCACCGCTGGTGAAGGCGATCGCGATCAGGACAAGAACGCCTAGCGCAATGGCTGCGCCAATCTTGGACCTGATGAAATTTCTGATTACCTGTAACATGATCGGTCAGCTATTTTTGAGAGGGCAAGGACACGCCTCGGAATGAGGCGAGGCTTTAGGAGCCATTGCGAATTCTCGCAATGGCAACGCGCAAACAATTCCGCGCCGAGGCCTGCCACGATCTTTGACAGCGGGCCGAGACTGGAATAGCAGCGCGCTCGAACACGCCGGCAAGGGGATTCGGCTAGGGCTTGAGAGTACACGATGTCGAATTTGCCATATATTGTCGGCAACTGGAAAATGAACGGCCTGCGAAGCATGCTGACCGAGGCGAGGGCCGTTGATCGGGCCGCTGCCCGTTATCCCAAGGCCCAGGTCGCCCTTGCGCCTCCAGCAACGCTGATATTCCGCATGCGCGATGCCTGCGAGGTGATCGGCGTTGGCGGGCAGGATTGCCATACCGAAGAAAGCGGCGCTTTTACTGGAGACGTTGCTGCGGCAATGCTCAAGGATGCTGGCGCGGATTTTACCATCGTCGGTCACAGCGAACGCCGCGCAATGCATGGCGAAACTGATGCGGTAGTCAAGGCGAAGGCTGAAGCGGCGCTGGAAACCGGGTTGGGGGTCATCGTCTGCGTCGGCGAAACCGAAGCGGAGCGCGACGCGGGTAAGGCACTCGAAGTTGTCTCCGACCAGCTCAAGGGTTCCCTGCCGACAGGCGATGGCGTCGCCGAGAAGCTTACGGTCGCCTATGAACCGGTCTGGGCGATTGGAACCGGCCGGGTGCCTTCGATAGATGACATTGGGGCGATGCACGCATCGATCCGCAATGTTCTTGCAGAGCTTTATAGCGATGCGGGAGCGCAAATCCGGATTCTTTACGGCGGGTCGGTCAAGGCCGAAAACGCGGCCGAGATTCTGGCTGTGGGCGACGTCGGCGGTGCGCTTGTCGGCGGAGCGAGTCTTTCGGCTGAAAACTTCCTCGCAATCGTGGGCGCGGCAGGCGCAGAATTGGACCAATAGGCCCTCACGGGTTGCAACGCCTGTAAGGGGCGACTATTTGCGCGGCGACGCACCATTGGGCCCCGGCCCCAGCCAGGTTTGACCGTATGTCCCTTTTTCTGTTTCTGACCGTAGTTCAGGCGATCGTTGCCGCAGCCCTTGTCGGCATCATCCTCATCCAGCGCTCCGAAGGCGGTGGCCTTGGTGTGGGGGGCAGTCCGTCCGGCATCATGTCGGCACGTGGGGCGGCTGATTTCCTCACCCGGACAACCGCGATCCTTGCGGTGCTGTTTGTCCTTCTGAGCATCGTCCTTGCCGCACTTGCGGTTGATGTTTCGACCGGACGAGAGATCGATACCTCGCTTGAACGCGGAGCCCCGGCTGCAACTCAACCGGCCGATCCCCTGGCACCGGCCGCTGGGTCTGGCAGTCCTGCTCAAGGAAGCGCACCTGCGGAGACAGCCCCCGCGGCGCCTGCCGCACCGGTCGACCCGCTCGAAGGTGCCGCCAAGCGCTGACCTTGCGGGGACGTCGCATCAAGCCTGCGGCGGTTTGAATAAAATCGGTGAGCAACTGTGCAATACGTTGCGATGGCGCTTGCCCAAAGCCGAGTCATGCCTCTAGGCCGCTAATCCCATGGCGCGGTACATTTTCATCACCGGCGGCGTGGTTTCATCGCTCGGCAAGGGCCTCATGGCGGCCAGTCTTGCAGCACTGCTGCAAGCGCGCGGCTTTCGCGTCAGGATACGCAAGTTCGACCCATATCTGAACGTCGATCCGGGGACAATGAGCCCCTATCAGCACGGCGAAGTCTATGTCACCGACGACGGTGCCGAAACCGATCTGGATCTCGGGCATTACGAGCGTTTCACGGGCGTTTCAGCGCGTCAGGCCGACAATATTACCTCAGGCCGTGTCTATCGCGACATCATCGCCAAGGAACGCCGCGGCGATTATCTTGGCGCGACGGTCCAGGTCATCCCGCATGTCACCGATGCGATCAAGCAGTTTGCCGAAGCCGATACCGACGATCTCGATTTCGTGCTGTGCGAGATCGGAGGTACGGTTGGCGACATCGAGAGCCTGCCGTTCATCGAAGCTATCCGCCAGCTGCGCAACGAACTTGGTCGCGAAAGGACATGTTCGGTGCATGTCACGCTGGTGCCCTACATCGCCGCTGCCGGCGAGTTGAAGACCAAGCCGACCCAGCATTCCGTTCGTGAACTGACAGCACTTGGCGTCCAGCCCGATGTGCTGC
>CAYPFE010000425.1:0-3062 GCA_964409895.1 uncultured Novosphingobium sp. | reverse complement strand
CGCATCGTCGCGCGCTATGGCGAGAACCGGGGCCTGCCATCGCCTGCGGAACTCGGCATCGTCGCCGTCGCCACGCCCGCCTCGCTCGATGCCGCAGCTGCAGCGGTCAAGACGGTGACGCTGGCCGAAGAGGTCACCGACTATGTCGTGCGGCTGGTGCGCGCGACGCGGGAAAGCCCAGACCTGTCCTGCGGCGCCTCTCCGCGCGCCGCCGTGCTGCTGGCGGGAGCGGCGCGTGCGCGTGCAGCACTCGACGGCAGGGACTATGTCGTCCCCGACGACGTCAAGGCGTTGGCGACCAGCGTCTTGAGACACCGCCTGCTGCTGAGCCCCGCCGCCGAAATCGAGGGCAAGCAGGTCGAGGCATTGGTCGAGCAGATGGTCGAACAGACCGAGGCGCCGCGCTGACGCCGTGTTTTTCGGTCTGCCCCTGATTGTCCCGACCCGGAGGGCCGCGGTGCTGCTGGCGCTGGCAGCCCCCCTGGCCGTGGTTATCGCCGCACTGGCGCCGGGCGCCTGGGTGGTGGCGCCCGTGCTCGGCGTGGCGATGCTGCTGCTGGTGGTGATCGATGCACTGGCGGCAGGAAGGCTTACGGACCTGCACTTCACCATCCCTGCCGATATCGAGGTCGGCGCGAACGACCACATCCTCGCCCATGCCACATTCGCAGGCGGGCAACGTGCGGAGGTAAAGGCCGCGCTCGAATGCGATACCCGGCTAATTGCCGGCGGACGCTGCGAGTTCGCGCTGGCAAGCAAGGGCGATGCGTGGCGCGGCGATTTCGCTTTCGCGCCCGTACGGCGCGGGACCGCTCAGGCGGACTCGGGCTGGCTGCGCTGGCGCGGCCCGCTGGGCCTTGGCGCACGCCAGCTGAGGCGGGATATCGGCCAGGAGGTGCGGATCTGGCCCAATATCGCGGCGGTGCGCTCCCCTGCCCTGCAGCTGTTCCTCAAGCACGCCCAATTCGGCCTGATCGCCCGCCGCTTCCGGGGCGAGGGAACCCAGTTCGAAGCGCTCAGCGAATACCAGCCCGGCATGGACAAGCGCCGGATCGACTGGAAGGCGTCCGCCCGCCACGTCCACCTGCTGGCCAAGGAATACGAGACCGAACGCAACAACCAGATCGTCTTCGCCTTCGACTGCGGCCAGACAATGTGCGAACCCATCTCCGGCATGCCGCGCATCGACCGTGCCGTTTCCGCGGCGCTCGTCACCTCCTATGTCGCGCTCAAGGGCGGGGACAAGATCTCCCTGTTCGGCTTTGCCGCCAGGCCGGAGGTGATGACACCCTTCATTCAGGACTCCCGCGAGTTCCACCGGCTGCAGCGCGCCGCCGCCGGGCTCGACTATCGTTCCCAGGAACCCAATTTCACGCTGGCGATGGCGACGCTGGCGGGGCGGCTGCAGCGCCGCTCGCTGATCGTGATCTTCAGCGACTTCACCGACCTCACCAGTGCCGACCTGATGATCGAGAGCATCGGAAGGCTGGTGTCACGCCATCTCGTGCTGTTCGTGACCATGACCGACGAGGAACTGGAAGAGCTGTCCGCAGAGGAACCCGGCGATATCCAGGCCCTGTCGATGGCGGTGACCGCGGACCTGCTGCTCAAGCAGCGTGCGCTCGTCACCCAGCGGCTGCGGGCGATGGGCGTCGACGTGATCGAGGCGCCGCACAACCTGATCGGCACGCGGCTGATCGACGCCTATCTCGAAATCAAGCGCGCCGGAGCGATAGGATGAGGAAGGCGCACTGATGGCAAGCCAGCCGGACATTTCTGCGATCGAGGCCGCCGCGCTCCGCTCCGACCGCTTCCGCCTGCAGCGCGAGGACGACTGGAAGCGGCTCGAGGCGATCGTCATCAGGCTCGAAAAGGGCAGCCTGCGCCGGATTTCCGACGAGGACCTGCTCGCGCTGCCCAGCCTGTACCGCACCACCGTCTCCAGCCTGTCGATCGCGCGCGAGACCTCGCTCGACGCCGCCACCCTCGCCTATCTCGAAAGCCTGGTGCAGCGCGCCTGGTTCGTCGTCTATGGCCCGCGTTCGTCGCTGCTGGCCTGGTTCCGCAGGTTCCTGGGCGGCGGCTGGAGCGCCTCGGTGCGCGCGATCGGGCTCGATATCGCCATCGCCCTTGTGGTGATGATCGCCGGCACCGTGGTCGGCTGGCTGCTCGTCGCCAGCGACCCCGAATGGTATTTTGCGTTGGTTCCCGGCCAGTTCCTCGACGCCCGCGTGCCCGGCGCCACAGCGGAAGTGCTGCAGGGCACCCTGAAAGGAGAGCCCAACGCGTCGGGCCTGTCGGTGTTTTCCGCCTATCTGTTCAGCAATAATGCGCAGGTCTCGATCCTGGCCTTCGCGCTGGGATTTGCGTTCGGCATCCCCTCGCTGATGCTGCTGGTCCAGAACACGGCGACGCTGGGCGCAATGCTGTGGCTGTTCCACGAAGCGGGGCTGACCATCGATTTCGCCGCCTGGCTGAGCGTACACGGCACCACCGAACTCTTCGCGATCCTGCTAGCGGGCGCGGCGGGGCTGCATATCGGCCGGTCGATGGCGTTTCCGCGCAACTGCACGATCCTCCAGGCGGCTGCCGAGGCCGGGCAGCGCTCCGCCCAGGTGATGACCGGCGTGGTGCTGATGCTGGTAGTGGCCGCCGTGCTTGAAGGCTTCGCCCGCCAGCTCGTTCACGACACACCGGGGCGGCTGGCGATCGGCGGCTTCATGCTGGCATTCTGGCTCGCCTATTTCTTCGGACTGAGGCGCAATGGCGGCGGGGAGCCGCAGCCATGACAGAGGCCAGACCGGTGCGGCGCTACGTCAACGATCGCAAGCGGCTGATGGTGACGCCCGAAGGAATCGCGCTGCCGGTCGTCATCGCCAGCCGGGGCGCGCGCGCCGGGGCGCTGATGCTGGACCTGATGTTCATCACCCTGCTGATGATCGTGACGACGCTGACACTTGTCGCCATCGCGGGCGGCACCGCCGGCCTGATGGCAAAGATCGAAGGAAACTCTGCGGTCGGTCAGGCGTTCGAATTCCTGCAGGTACTGTGGATCATCGCCA
>CAYPFE010000424.1:0-3064 GCA_964409895.1 uncultured Novosphingobium sp. | reverse complement strand
GAAAGCCCGTGGAAGTTCGAGTCTTCTCGACCGCACCAATCCCTTGAAAAAATGGTAATATTTCAAGGGCTGGGGGCCAGTGGCAAACCCCGGCTTTCCCTTCGGATCGCATCTCTTGATCGAAGGTCTTCGCCTGCGCCCGGCAGACAAGCGCGCACGGCCGCTGACGCGGTTCATACGGGATTTTGGATATTGTGCACCGGGGCAGGGCCGGAACGGGATAATATCCGCTCCCGGCTATGTGCAGACCAAGCCGTCAGCCTTCGACGTGTTCGGCCAGCACCGTCAGCCCGTTGTCGCCGACTTCGGCGAAGCCGCCGCGGATCTGGATTTCCTCAGGGGCTGAGCCTGCATCCTTGTAAACCATCAGCGCCCCGTCGCGGATGGTCGACATGACCGGCGCGTGGCCTTCCAGCACGCCGAAATCGCCCTCTCCGCCCGGGACGACCACCATGTGGACGTCCTCGGAACGAACGAGCTTTGCAGGCGTCACGAGTTCGAAGTGCAATGGCATCTTGCCTAATCCCAATTCCGATCGCCCTGAGCTTGTCGAAGGGCTGTACTTTCTTCAAACCGATACGCCCAAAGAAAGAGCGGGGCTTCGACAGGCTCAGCCCGAACGGTGTTCTTGCTTACGCTTCCTCGGCCAGCCGCTTGGCCTTCTCGACCGCCTCGTCGATGCCGCCGACCATGTAGAAGGCGTCTTCGGGCAGGTGGTCGTATTCGCCATCGACGACGGCCTTGAACGAGGCGACGGTGTCTTCGATCTGGACGAACTTGCCCGGGATGTTGGTGAAGACCTCGGCGACGTGGAACGGCTGCGAAAGGAATTTCTGGATCTTGCGGGCGCGGGCGACCGTGAGCTTATCCTCTTCGGAAAGCTCGTCCATGCCGAGAATGGCGATGATGTCCTGCAGCGACTTGTACTTCTGCAGCGTCTCCTGCACCCGGCGGGCGGTCTCGTAATGCACCTGGCCGACGACGCGGGGTTCGAGCACGCGCGAGGTCGAATCGAGCGGGTCAACCGCAGGATAGATGCCGAGCTCGGAAATTGCGCGGTTGAGCGTGGTCGTCGCGTCGAGGTGGGCAAATGAGGTTGCCGGCGCAGGGTCGGTCAAGTCGTCGGCGGGGACGTAGATCGCCTGCACCGAGGTAATCGAGCCCTTGGTGGTGGACGTGATGCGCTCCTGCAAGTTGCCCATGTCGGTGGCGAGCGTCGGCTGGTAGCCCACGGCTGAAGGGATACGGCCGAGCAGCGCCGACACTTCCGAACCCGCCTGGGTGAAGCGGAAGATATTGTCGACGAAGAACAGCACGTCCTGGCCTTCCTGGTCGCGGAAATATTCGGCCTGGGTAAGGCCGGAGAGCGCCACACGGGCACGAGCGCCCGGAGGTTCGTTCATCTGGCCGAACACGAGCGCCACCTTGGAGCCTTCAGGGGTCGGGTTGCCATCCGCGTCCTTGGCGATGACGCCCGCGTCGAGAAACTCGTGGTAGAGGTCGTTGCCCTCGCGGGTCCGTTCACCCACGCCGGCAAACACCGACACGCCGCCGTGGCCCTTGGCGATGTTGTTGATGAGTTCCTGGATCAGCACGGTCTTGCCCACGCCGGCGCCGCCGAACAGCCCGATCTTGCCGCCCTTGGCGTAGGGCGCGAGCAGGTCGATAACCTTGATGCCGGTAACGAGGATCGCCGCTTCGGTCGACTGGTCGACGAATTCGGGAGCAGGGGCGTGGATCGGCGCGGTCATGTCCGAACCGATCGGTCCGCGTTCGTCGATCGGCTCACCGATGACGTTCATGATCCGGCCAAGCGTCTTGGGGCCGACCGGCATCGAGATCTGCGCGCCGGTGTTGGTGACCGACTGGCCGCGGGTCAGGCCCTCGGTGCCGTCCATGGCGATGCAGCGCACGGTGTTCTCACCAAGGTGTTGGGCGACTTCGAGCACCAACCGGTTGCCGTTGTTATCGGTTTCCAGCGCGGTGAGGATGGCGGGCAGCTCGCCTTCGAACTGCACGTCGACGACAGCGCCGATAACCTGGCTGACAGTGCCAGCGGTGGTCTGGTTAAGCACGGGTGCGGTGGCCATAGTTTTTTCCTATCGTCTCACTGCGCTTCGCAGTGGTTGGGAGCGTCGTTGAGTTTCCAGCCATCGCCATCCTCGGCGATGACAGCATCTTTCATGTCGAATGCGTTGCCGCCCTTGAGCGCGTAGTCGCACACAAATTCGCCGGGATTATCGCCTGCCTTGCAACTGGCGTTGCCGATGGTCACTTCACCCTCACAAGCGGCAGTTATTGCAGCCTGGAGACTCTCGGCATTGACCGGCTCGCCCTTGGAGTCGAGCGGATCGGGGCGTTCGGCGGCTTCATCGAATTCCGCCGCCTTGGTTGTATCGCTGACGACCGGCTCGACAGCAGCTTCGTGGGCTGGCTCGGACGAACAGCCGGCCAGCATGGCAATGGCAATAATGGTAACAGCGGCAGTTCTCACAGTGCTTCGGCTCCTGCGATAATTTCGATGAGTTCGGTCGTGATCGCGGCTTGACGGCTGCGGTTGTACTGGATGGTCAGCTTGTCGATCATGTCGCCCGCGTTGCGCGTGGCGTTGTCCATGGCGGTCATCGACGCGCCCTGTTCGCTGGCTTCGCGTTCGAGCAGCGCACCAAACAGCTGGGTCTTGATGTAGCGCGGCAGCAACTCGGCGAGGATTTCCTCCTCGTCGGGCTCGTATTCGACCGCGGCTGCGCTTGCTTCAGCGGCTTCCGGAGCCGGGACGGGCACGATCTGCACGGTGGTCGGGTCCTGCGCCAGCGCGGACTTGAACACCGGATAGATCAGGTGTGCGACATCGAACTTGCCATCGTTGAACAGGCCAAGCAGTTCGTCGGCAATTGCATCGGCCTCGGCAAAGCCAGGATTGCGCACTTCGCTGGTGTCGAAACCTCCGCCGATGTCATCGGGATATTCGCGCCGGATCGGGGCGCGGCCCTTCTTGCCAATAAGATAGAACTCGACCTTCTTGCCCGCGGCGATCAATTCGCGCGCCTTGGCCTTGGCTTCC
>CAYPFE010000423.1:0-3074 GCA_964409895.1 uncultured Novosphingobium sp. | reverse complement strand
CAGAGGATCATGTGCTGCAGTTGCTGTGCCTCCCCGACATCCGCGTTGCCGAGGCAAAGCGGGCGCAGGTGCATGAGGCGCTCGCTCTTATCAACGAACAGCTATGGCTTGGCCACTTCGATGTCTGGTCGAAAGGCGGTGTGCTGCTCTATCGCCACGGGCTGATGCTTGGCGACGAAGGTCTGCTGGGCCCGTCGCAGGCGCAGGCCACGGTCGAAATGGCGATCGACGAATGCGATCGCTTCTACCCGGTCTTCCAGTTCATCCTGTGGGGCGACAAGACCCCGTCCGAGGCGCTGGCAGCGGCCTTGGTGGATGCGGCGGGGGAAGCCTGAGCGATGGCGCAATGGCCAGCATCGATCCTGATGGTCGGTTGCGGCAATATGGGTGGCGCCATGCTGGCTGGCTGGCTGGCCGGCGGGCTTTCTCCTGCCCGTTTCACCATCGTCGATCCGTTCCTGGAGAGGGGGCCTCATGGCGTGCAATTGTTGCGCGACTTGCCGGAAAACTCGTCATTCGAGGCCATCCTGCTTGGGGTTAAGCCGCAGATGCTGGCAGAAATCGCACCAAGGTTGTTACCGCTAGCCGGTAGTGGCACAGTCATGCTTTCGATCCTGGCGGGCGTGGAATTGAGCAGTCTTGCCGCGCAATTCCCGGATGCCGGCGGAATCGTGCGGATCATGCCGAATCTTTCGGCGGCAATCGGCAAATCGCCGGTGGCCCTTGCAGGACATGGGGTTGACGGTGGACAGCGAGAGGCCGTGACGGTGCTGATGGAACCACTTGGCGTTCCGGAATGGATCGATGAGAGCCACTTCGATATCGTTACCGCGCTTGCGGGTTCGGGGCCTGCCTTTGTCTACCGGTTCATTGATGCCCTCGCTTCGGGGGCCGCCGCGCTCGGGCTCGATCAGGAGCAGGCCGGGCGGATGGCGCTGGCGATGGTGGAGGGGGCATCGCTGCTTGCTGCCGGGTCTGCCCATGCGCCTGGAGAACTTGCAAACCGGGTCGCCAGCCCTGGCGGGACAACGCGGGCAGGCCTCGATGTGCTTGATGCCGATGCCGCACTGGCCCGGCTGGTTGAAATAACACTGCGAGCGGCCTGCGAGCGCAGCGCCGAAATGGCTCGCGAAACGAGAGGTTAATTTCTGATTCAATACGATTTTTGCGAAATCATAGGCGATTTGCGCAATATCCTGTCATTTGCAGCCTGAATTTTTCGATATTGCGAATTAGACAGCCGGTTTTCCTTGAAACTTTCGCCGCCGGTTGCGATATTGCGGACACGGGGCTGATGCATTCTGCATCGTCCCAACAAGGAGTTTGACATGGCGAATTGGAACGACCCCCAGCCCTCACGTCCGGGCTTCGGAGCGTCTCCGAGTGCTGACGGCAGGGCAGGTGACCGCGCTGGCTACGATATGGGCCTGCGCAAGCACATGCTTTCGATCTACAACTACATGGCGTCCGGCGTCTTGCTGACGGGCGTCATCGCGATGCTGATGGCACGCTCGGGCATGGCGCTGACTTTGATGGGCACGCCGCTGCGCTGGCTCTTCATCCTTTCGCCGCTCGCCATCGTATTCGCGATGAGCTTTGGCCGCGACCGTTTCAGCACTGGCGCTCTGCAGGCGATGTTCTGGGCCTTCGCGGGTCTCATGGGCGTGTCGATGTCGACGATTTTCCTGGTCTACACCGGCGAATCCATCGCCCTGACGTTCTTTGCAACGGCGGGTGCCTTCGCGGGCCTCAGCTTGTTCGGCTACACCACCAAGAAGGACCTGTCGGCGATGGGTGCGTTCATGGTGATGGGGCTTATCGGCATCATCATCGCGATGGTAATCAACATGTTCGTCCAGTCGACGGCGATGGCAATGGCGATTTCGGTGCTCGGCGTGTTGATCTTTGCCGGGCTCACGGCATGGGATACCCAGCGCCTGAAGCAGGAATACTATTACCTTGCAGGAACCGAATTTGCCGGCAAGGCGGTGATTCTGGGTGCGCTGAGCCTATATCTTGATTTCATCAACATGTTCCAGTTCCTGCTGAGCTTCCTTGGCAGCAGGGAGTAATTTCACCCTTAATTTGGAACACTTCATCTGCCCGGCGCGCGCACTGACGCGCCGGGCAGTTGCTTTTGTGCTAGGGACGCGCCACGATTCGCATGAAATCACGGGAGAGGTACGGCATGCGAAAATCCAGTCCAACCCGGCTGATCCTTGCGGCGAGTTTCGCCGGGGCGATTGCGCTGCTCGCGTCCTGTGCACCGCAGGCCACGGCACCTGTCAGTGTTAGCAAGCCTCCTCCGGTTGCTTCCATTCCTCACCGGCCCTACCCGCCGATGGGGGCTCCTGCCGGCCTTGCGCTTCCACCCCTGAAGGCAGACGGCAAGCGGCTTACCGTCAATTCCGGCCTGTCGTCCGCGCAGACGCTCTGGAGCTTGCGTAGCGCCTATAACGTCGCCGCGCTCAATTGCCTCAAGCCGCAGCATGAGGCGATCCTTCCCGGCTATGCAAACTTCCTCAAGACGCATTCAAAGTCCCTGAAACAGGCGAACAGCGATCTTGATCGCACCTTCAAGGCCGAACATGGGTCAAGCAAGCATATCAGGGCGCGCGAAGCGGTGCAGACGCAGATATACAATTTCTTCGCCTATCCTCCAGTGTTGCCAGCCTTGTGCGATGCCGTGGTCTCGCTTTCCCAGGATATTGTCTCGATCGCTCCTGGACAGCTCGAGGGCTATGCTCCAGAGGCGCTGGCCCGGCTCGATGGCGTCTATCAGCAGTTCTACACGAGCTATGCGCAGTATGAAGCAGATGTCGCCGCATGGGATGCGCGATACGGTGCCGGACCGTCAGTTGCGGCCGGTTCCTCCTCGGGCCAGAGCCTTGCGCAATAAGACCTTTCAAGGGGCGCAATTTACCCCTTTCAAGCGGGGAGCCTGTCGGCTAAGGGAGCCGCTCGCTCGGCCTGACCAGGCCGCCGAACAAGCTGGAACGGGGCCGTAGCTCAGTTGGGAGAGCGCGTCGTTCGCAATGACGAGGTCAGGGGTTCGATTCCCCTCGGCTCCACCA
>CAYPFE010000422.1:0-3075 GCA_964409895.1 uncultured Novosphingobium sp. | reverse complement strand
GTGGGACGAGCCGCAGGCGGTGATCGGCTCCTACCTGCACCGCTATGCATATCCCGACTATTACCGCATGCATGTCGAGGACAACGGCCGCGAGCTGAAGAACTGGGTGCGTGGCCAGACCTTCGACAAGAACGTGTCCGGCGAAACCAAGGCGATGGAGCAGTTCCGCAACGTCGTGCAGGGCACGAAGGGTAGCGTCGGCTGCCTGCAGATGCGCGGCGAATACATGTTCGTAGCCGAAGGCAAGGGCGGTTTCCGCGTCTATGACATCGCGTCCGTCGCCAACAAGGGCTTCTCCGATGCGGTGATCAGCGCGCCGTTCTCCCCGCTTGGCCACAACACAAGGGTCAAGACGAAGAATGCCACCTGCATGGCGCTGCCGACCGGTCAGGCGATCGCACCGGAGCGCAACCACAACATGGCGCGTGTCGGTCCCGGCCTGGCGCCGATCGCGCCGGAGGATCGCGGCACGGCCCCGACATTGCGCCAGGCGAACCAGGAACAGCCGTTCAGCCCGGTCTACAATTACGCCTTCGTCACCGACAGCGTCGAAGGGCTGATCGCGGTCAACGTCAACACCCTGGCCGATGGCGAATTCCGCAACAACAAGCTGCGGCGCACGCTGACGTTCAATCCCGACGGTGTGCTGACCGGAGCCCGCCACATCACCATCGCCGGGGACTATGCCTATATCGTCACGGACCGCGCGCTGGTCACGGTCTACCTGCCGGTTGCCCACACGCCCGAGCAGCCATGCGACCTCGATCCCGCTGAACCCGGCAAGACCTGTCTTGCCCCTCAGGTGACGAGCGTCGTGCAGCTGGCCGATCCGCGCGCGACGGCGGTGCAGTTCCGCTATCTCTGGGTGACGACCGCGAACGGGCTGGAACTGTTCGACGTCACCGATCTCGCCAATCCGCAGCATCGCCCTGGTGCTACGGTGCCGCTCGCCAATGCCCGGCGGATCTATGTTGCGCGCACTTATGCCTATGTCGCGGCCAAGCAGGATGGGCTGGCGATCGTCAACGTGACTCGGCCGGAATCGCCGCGCCTGCTGCAGAAGGTCACGCTCGACGGGCAGCTCAACGATGCCGAGGACGTCGTCGTCGGATCGACCAACGCCACGCTGTTCGCCTATGTCGCAGACGGCCGCAACGGTCTGAAAGTGCTGCAGCTGACTTCGCCTTCGACCCAGCCCAACTTCTATGGATTCTCGCCCGAACCGAGGCCCCAGCTGATCGCCTGGGCGGCAACGCCCTCGCCGGCGCGCGCCTTGTCCAAGGGGCTGGACCGCGACCGCGCGGTCGACGAGACGGGCGGGCAGATCGCAATCTTCGGCAGGCTGGGGTCGCGCCCCTTCACGCGGCCGGAGATGGAGCAGCTGTTCCTCAACCGCAACCGGGTGCCCTACAAGGTGACCGACAAGGTCGACATGTCGGCCTGGGTGCCGCTGCGCAAGCTTCAGTGACCTCAGAGGCGCCGCCCGATTTCCCGCCCGGCGCCTTCGACCGCGTAGACGACAGCGACGATGCGGCTTTCTACGTGCCGCCGAGGCTGGTCACCCATATCGACGATCAGGCGATTGCCGCGTTGTCGGCATTCTATGCGACCGTTCTGGCACCGGGCAGCACCGTACTCGACCTGATGTCGAGCTGGGTCAGTCACCTGCCTGACGAGCCCGAACTTGCCCAGGTCATCGGTCACGGCATGAATGCGCATGAGCTCGAAGCCAATCCGCGGCTGTCCCGCTGGTTCGTCCAGGATCTCAACCGGGAGGCCGCCCTGCCTTTGGAAGCAGCCAGCTGCGATGCCGCCTTGTGCTGCGTCAGCGTCCAGTACCTGCAGCAGCCGGTGGCAGTGTTCGGCGAGGTCCGGCGTATCCTGAAGCCCGGTTCCTCGTTCATAGTCAGCTATTCGAACCGCTGCTTTCCGACCAAGGCCGTGGCGATCTGGCGCTCGCTGGATCTGCGCGGCCATGCCTCGCTGATCCACCGCTATTTCGAGCTCGCTGGATTTTCGGATATCGAGGCGCATGTACTGGCCAACGGCATGCATGGCGACCCGCTGGTTGCCGTGACCGGGCAGGTATGAAGCCGAGCCAACACGGAGGGACATCGATCATGAATATTGCCGCCGGACCATGGGTCCTGCTGCTCGTCGCCATCGGAATCGAAGTGCTGGGCACCATGGCGCTCAAGATTTCCGACGGATTTGCCAAATGGCACTGGGGCGTGGCCGCGATCCTGTTCTACGCAATCTGCTTCGTGCTGCTGGCCCAGGTCCTGAAAGCGATCCCCATCGGCATCACCTATGCCATCTGGTCGGGTGCGGGCATCGTCGCGATGACGGCCATCGGCTTCCTGTTCTTCAGGGAGCAGCTGGGCGGACTCCAGCTTGTGTTCATCCTCTTCATCCTCGTCGGTTGCGCGGGCCTGAGGCTTACGACCAGCATCGCCTGACGGGACCTTCAGCCGAGCTCCTTGCGCTCGTCGTCGATCAGCTCGACGATCTCGCGAAGCGAATCGTCGAAGCGCGCGAAGACCTGGTGGTCGTCCACCGATTCGAAATGCGACACCAGCCGCGCGCCGTGCCAGCGGTGCAGCGCATAGACCGGATATTCGTCGGTGATCATGGCCCGGCCGTCCGGCACAGTGCGATCGATCGGCCTGAGGTCGAGCCCGACCAGCGGTGCGGTCGAAGCGCAGACCGTCAGCGACAGCCCGTTCCACAAAGTGTGGACGTTGCGATGGAGGTGGCCGCTGACGATGGCCCTGAGCTGGTCGAAACCGGCAATCGCATCGGCAAAGCGCACCATCCACGGTTCGCGGGCATCGCCATCGAGCCAGGTGATTCCCGATTCGAACGGCGGGTGGTGCATGGCGATGAAGGTTGGCGTGTCGGGATGCGCCGCTAGCTCCGCCTTCAGCCATGCCGCCCGCGCCTCGCAGAAGGCGCCGCCATGCCGTCCGGGCTCCATCGTATCGAGCAGGATCAGCCTCAGCCCGTCCTGCTCGATCGCATACTGCACGAAGCCGTCATGGCTGGGCGTGCCGGGAAAGGCGTCGAGCAGCGGTT
>CAYPFE010000421.1:0-3082 GCA_964409895.1 uncultured Novosphingobium sp. | reverse complement strand
AGCCATCGAGCTCGTAGGTCCAGCCGTGAAAGCCGCATATGAAGTTGCGCCGGCTGCCGCGCGCGTTGCGCTGGCCTTGCGGCGTGGCAACTAGCTTGCGGCCGCGATGCGGGCAGACGTTGTGATAGGCGCTGATGTCGTCTTCGCCTTCACCGGTCCGCACGATGATCACCGAATCGTCGGTGACGTCATAGGTGATGTAGTTGCCGACATTGGGGATGTCCTCGGTCCGTCCCGCCTGCAGCCAGACCTTGCGCCAAAGCTTGTCCTTCTCGGCCTGGGCGTAGTCCTTGGAGATATACGCTTCGGCTGGAATCTTTATCGCTGCCGCCAGCTCGTCCGGCTGTTCGACGATCTTGCCCATGTCACCCATGATTGTCCTCGCTTCTGAGCTATGGCCGCATATCGGAACGGCGCCTTTTAATCGGAGCGCTATCGCAAATCCTTGGCCCGATGTCACCGCCCGAAGGAAACTTTGACTCTCGCTGCGTTTTCGGCACAAGAGTCTTCATGGGAGGCGCGCCTGCGCCCAAGGGAGAAAGATGCCATGAGTGACGAATCATCCGCAGAAATCCGCGAAGCCCGCAAGGACTGGGTCTCCGAGCACCGCGAAATGTATCTGAAGTCCGGCGGCACCAAGGGCCACATCGAGGACCTGACGCCGGTGAACGGCCACGATTTCGGCACCCACCTGCTGCTCAAGTACAAGGGCCGCAAGACCGGCCGCGTGCTGATCACGCCGCTGAGCTACGCCGACATCGGCGGCGAAGTGGTGATCTGCGCATCGAAGGGCGGTGCGGACACCCACCCGACCTGGTATCTCAACATGCGGGAAAGCGACATTGTCGAGTTCCAGATCGCGACCCAGGCCTTCCGCGCGACCTGGCGCGAGCCGGAAGGTGCGGAGCGCGAGAAGGTCTGGAACTTCATGGTCGACTGCTTCCCCTTCTACGGCGACTACCAGAAGAGCACTTCGCGCGTCCTGCCGCTGGTGATGATGAAGCAGATCGAATCGATCCCGGTGTTCAAATACGAGGAAGCCGAAGGCTGGCGGAACGTCTGATTCCGGTCGCCTGCCGGCCATGAGGTCACACTCTGGTGAAGCGCTGGAAAAAGATCGTTATCGCAATCCTGGGGATTGTGATCCTTCTGGCCGGCTTCGCCTACTGGAACATCGCGACGCGAGACAACCGTGAGCCCTCGCTGGTGGCCTGGCGCGAACATTGCGCCAGCTGCCACGGAGCATCGCTACGAGGAACCGGCCAGGGACCGGCGCTGGTCGGAAGGAAACTCGACAGCGGCGAGACCGTCGAGGATATGATGGCGGTCATTACCAACGGCGTCCAAGGCACGGAGATGGCAGCCTGGGACAACAATTTGTCCCCGGAGCTGGTCAAGGGACTGGCCCTTTACATCAGCGAGCACCGACAGAAGTTTCCGACAACAAGCGAATCCTATGCACTGGTGCCGAGTAAAACGCGGGTCATCCCCTCAACGCATCACGATTTCCGGCTGGAGAGTGTCACCACGCTGAAAAGCAGGCCCTATTCGCTGGCCTATATGCCCGACGGCACGCTTCTGGTGGCTGAGAAGACCAGGGGCCTATCGCTCATCGACCGCAAGGGCAAACAAGGCCCGCTTATCTCCGGCACTCCGCAGGTTTGGGACACGCTGGTCAGCCTGGGCGGCGCATGGATGAACCTCGGGATCGTGCTCGATGTCGCACTGCACCCGGACTTCGAAAACAATGGCTGGATATATCTGTCCCATACCCAGCGTTGCCAGCTGTCATGCGGCTGGCTGATCCCGGCGACCATGGTGCGGGTGGTCAGGGGGCGCATCAGCAATGGAAAATGGATGGACCAGGAAGTCATCTGGTCGGTTCACGAAGACCACTATACGCCGGTTCCCGATGGCGTCGCATCCGGCCGGCTGGCGTTCGACGGGCGCGGACACCTGTTCATCGCGATCGGCGGCAAGAACACCTACGGCAAGCTGCATGACCTCAACACGCCCTTCGGCAAGATCCATCGCGTTCGCGACGATGGCAGCGTGCCAAAGGACAATCCATTCTGGGCCGCGCCCGCGGATCGGCCGGAAGCGTCGACCATCCATACCGTCTGGAGCTACGGCCACCGGACCGGCCAGGGATTGGACGCACACCCGGCAACAGGCGAAATATGGAATACCGAGATGGGCCCGCGCGGCGGCGATGAAGTGAACAGGATCGTGGCCGGCGGCAATTACGGATGGCCACTCTATACGAACGGCCTCGGCTATGACGGAGACGAAATCTCGATCGGCAAGGACCTGGGATTGGACTTTCCGATAGAGAGCACCGTCCTGCCCGTCGTCGACTTCACGCCCGCCCCGGCGGTTTCGAACTTCACCTTTCACAACGGCAGCAGTTTCCCGGACTGGAAAAACGATCTGCTGGTCGGAACGCTGAAGGCCGGCACGCTGTACCGGCTGCGGATCGAAGACGGCAGGCTTGTCGAGCAGGAAAAGCTCGTCACGAATTTCGGGCGTATCCGGGATGTCGCCATGGGCCTGGATGGCGCCATCTACATCGCGCTGGAACACAATGATGCCGGCTCAATCTGGCGGATCGTTCCGATGTAAGGTTGCCGGTCGCGGCGCAGTCGCCAATCAATCCCCGTAACGGACCTCGACATGCGTGGGCTCGCCATTCGGGCCCATCGGTGAATCATATTCCTCGATGATCGAAAAGATCGGGTTCTCATGGGATGCGAACAGTTCGGCTTCGTCGGCCTTGGTGTGGGGCAGGCGTTCGGGGTCGGAGATGATCTTCTGCGAATTCTCGAAATGCTCGCGACTGTCCCACCAGATTTCCATGATGCAGTGGATGCCGGGATCGTGGATTTCGCCAGTTACCGGGTTCTTTTCGGGGTGAAGATAGCGCCGCACATAGCGCCGCGCGTTGGGCAGCGCGGGCTTCAGCCCGGCCTGCTGGGCGAGCTTGGAATGGCGGTTCTCGTAATAATCGATGAAGTCTTCCATCGATATGTCGTCGCGCTTCCTGAACATGCATATCTGCTTAAACATCGGTCAATCCTCTCTT
>CAYPFE010000420.1:0-3083 GCA_964409895.1 uncultured Novosphingobium sp. | reverse complement strand
TCGCCCTCACGCACCGTGGGCGGCAGCAACAGCGGCAGCGAACCGCGCCCGGCATGATCGAGATAGGCAATGAGCCCGCCCGCGGCAGCGAGCATCGCGCGCGAAAATCGGCCGAAGCCGTCCAGCGTCGCCACGCCGTGGATCTGGCGGAGCCGCGCTTCCCCGCGATCGCTTGAAAACTCGGCTGCGGGCCTTGGAATTGCGCCTGCAGGGGCCTCGTCCCAGCCTTCAGGATGGACCACCTCGCTCGCGCCAAGGCGGGCAAGTGCGGCGCCGAGCTGGGCGGGATCGACCTCCTCGACATCCATTCGCCCGGTCGAGATGTCGCAGGATGCGATGCCGATCCGTTCGCGCAACTCGCAGACCGCGGCGAGCACATTGGCGCGGCGCGGTTCGAGCAGCGCTTCTTCGGTCAGCGTGCCGGCCGTGACGAAGCGGACGATGTCGCGGGCGACCAGCGCTTTTGAGCCGCCGCGCTTCTTTGCTTCGGCAGGGCTTTCGGTCTGTTCCGCGATCGCGACCCGGCAGCCGGCCCTGATCAGCCGCGCGAGGTAGCCCTCTGCCGCATGCACCGGCACGCCGCACATCGGCACCGGCTCGCCCATGTGCTCTCCTCGGCTGGTCAGCGCGATATCGAGGATTTGCGCCGCTTCCTTCGCGTCGTCGAAGAACAGCTCGAAGAAATCGCCCATGCGGTAGAACAGCAGGCAATCCCCCGCCTCGCCCTTGAGCGCGAAGTACTGGGCCATCATCGGAGTGGGGGAATCGGCCATTGTGCAGGTGGGTTAGCGCAGATTTTGCGATTCGGCAGGGCCGCATTTGCACCTTTCCCCTATCGCATGGCGGCGAGTTTGGTTACTCCGTATCATATTGCAGGGGAGAAAACCTTTGTCCGAAGGAAGCAAAGTCGAATTTACCGAGCGCGAGGCGCTCTTCTATCACAAGACGATCCGGCCTGGTAAGATCGAGATCATCGCCTCGAAGCCGATGGCGACCCAGCGCGACCTCAGCCTGGCCTATTCGCCGGGCGTGGCCGTGCCGGTTCAGGCAATCGCCGACGATCCGGCAACGGCCTACGATTATACCGCCAAGGGCAACCTCGTCGCGGTGGTGTCTAATGGCACCGCCATTCTGGGCATGGGCAATCTCGGCGCGCTGGCCTCGAAGCCGGTGATGGAAGGAAAGGCGGTGCTGTTCAAGCGCTTCGCCGACGTCGATTCGATCGATATCGAACTTGACAGCGAGGACACCGAAGCGCTGATCGAAGCCATTGCGCTGATGGAACCAAGCTTTGGCGGCATCAACCTGGAAGACATCAAGGCGCCGGAGTGTTTCATCATCGAGCAGGCGCTGCGCGAGCGCATGAACATCCCTGTCATGCATGACGACCAGCACGGCACCGCGATCATCGCCGCCGCCGCCCTCGTCAACGCCTGCCACATCACCGGCCGCAAGTTCGAGGACATCAAGGTGGTGGTGAACGGCGCGGGCGCTTCGGCGCTCGCCTGCACCGCGCTGATCAAGTCGATGGGCGTGCGCCACGAAAATGTCACCGTCTGCGATTCAAAGGGTGTGATCTATATCGGCCGCGAGGGCATCGACCAGTTCAAGTCCGCGCATGCGATCGAGACTACTGACCGCACGCTTTCCGAAGCGGTCAAGGGTGCGGATGTGTTCCTCGGCCTTTCGGTCAAAGGGGCGATGACCCAGGACATGGTGAAGTCGATGGCCAAGGAGCCGATCATCTTCGCCATGGCCAATCCCGACCCCGAAATCACGCCGCCGGACGCGATGGCGGTGCGGCCCGATGCGATCGTCGCCACCGGCCGCTCGGACTATCCCAACCAGGTCAACAACGTGCTTGGATTCCCCTACATCTTCCGTGGCGCGCTCGACGTGCGCGCGACCGCGATCAATGAAGAGATGAAGATAGCCGCAGCGCGCTCCATCGCCGAATTGGCCCGCGAGCAGGTGCCGGAGGAAGTCGCCGCCGCCTATGGCAAGACCCACCAGTTTGGCCGCGACTACATCATCCCGGCGCCTTTCGATCCCAGGCTGATGGAAGTGGTTCCCTCAGCCGTTGCCAAGGCGGCGATGGATTCTGGCGTGGCGCAGATCGCGATCGAGGATTTCGAGGCCTATCGCCATGAACTCAAGAGCCGCCTGAACCCCACGACCTCGGCGCTCACCAACGTCTATGCGCAGGTCAAGCAGAACCCCAAGCGCATGATCTTCGCCGAAGCGGAAGAGGAGATCGTTCTGCGCGTCGCCATCCAGTATCGCGAATTCGGCTATGGCGAACCGATCCTGATCGGCCGCACCCAGCGTGTGCTCGACAAGATGGCGGAACTCGGTGTCGCCGATCCCGAGAGCTACCAGATCGAGAATTCAACGAACTCCGAGCATATCGAGCCGATGGTGGAGATGCTCTACGGCAGGCTGCAGCGGCGTGGCTATATGGAGCGCGACGTGCGCCGGATGGTCAACAACGACCGCAACATCTTCGGCTCCGGTCTGCTCAAGCTCGGCATCGGCGACGGCATGATCACCGGACTGACCCGGCCGTTCTCGCAGACGATCAACGAGGTGCGCCGGGTGCTCGACCCCAAGCCGGGCCACCTGCCTTTCGGCATCCACGTCATGGTCGGCAAGAACGCGACCTATTTCCTGGCCGATACCACGATCAACGAACGGCCGAGCGCTGAGGATCTTGCCCAGATCGCCACCGAAACGGCGGCGGTCGCGCGCAGGCTCGGCCATGAGCCGCGCGTTGCGTTCCTCAGTTTCTCGACATTCGGCAACCCTCCGGGGCGCTGGCTCGACAACATTCGCAACGCCGTCCAGATCCTCGACGAGAGTGATCCCGGCTTCGAATTCGAAGGCGATATGGCGCCGGATGCCGCGCTCAACCCGACGATCATGAAGAACTATCCCTTCTCGCGTCTCAGCGGCCCGGCGAACGTGCTGATCATGCCCGGCCTGCAATCGGGCAACATCTCGGCCAAGCTGCTGCGCGAGCTGGGCGGCCAGGTGATGATCGGCCCGATGCTGCTCGGCATGGAAAAGCCGGTCCAGGTCGCCCC
>CAYPFE010000419.1:0-3106 GCA_964409895.1 uncultured Novosphingobium sp. | reverse complement strand
CCGTAACGAACGCATGATGCGGGCCGAAGAGAAGGCCGCGCGCCTGCCCGCGATCATGACCGTGCCGCTGATCCTTTTCATCCTGCCGGTCCTGTTCGTCGTGATCCTCGGACCCGCGGCCTGTTCGATCGCGGATGCCTTCTCGGGCGACGGTCCAGGCAGTAACTAAGTCCAGCCAATTACCGGAAAAACGGGCGGCCCCTCTGCGAAAGCGGGGGGCCGTTCGCTATTCGCCCAGCACTCGCCCCGCTACAGCACCAAGTTTCGCGACCAATTGGGGATCGCGAGCATCCGGTGCCGTGATGATCGCATGCTCAAGCGCCGTATCGATCGGGCTGGCGGTCCGCTTCTTGGGCAGCTGGGACGCAAGCGCCACCACCGTCTCGCGCGCGAGCTTCGCGTTGGCGTGCATCACCGCAAGGATATCGGCGGCCTCGACACCGGCTTCCTCGTCGCGCCAGCTGTCATAGTCCGTCACCATGGCGAGCAGGGCGTAGGGCAGCTCCGCCTCCCGCGCCAGCCGGGCCTCGGGCATCGCTGTCATGCCGATGACATCCGCACCCCATTCCCGATAAAGCTTGCTTTCCGCCCGAGTCGAGAACTGCGGTCCCTCGATGGCGACATAGCAGCCCTTGTCGTGCACTTTCGCGCCCGCCTTGCGTGCCGCTTTCACCGCCAGTCCCGAAAGCCTGGAACAAATCGGATCGGCAAGGCTGACATGGGCAACCATGCCGGGTCCGAAGAAGCTGTTCTGGCGCCCTGCCGTCCGGTCGATCAGCTGGTCGACCGCGACGAATTCGCCAGGCGCCATGTCCTCGCGCAGGGACCCGATTGCAGACAGCGCCAGCAGATCGGTGACACCGCACCGCTTCAGCACGTCGATATTGGCTCTGAAATTCACGTGGCTGGGCGGAATGCGGTGGCCCGCGCCGTGACGGGCGATGAAGGTGAAACGCACACCTTCGAGACGTCCGGTCGTCACCGGGCCGGATGGCTCGCCGAACGGGCTGGCGACCTCGATCTCCTGAGCCTCTTCAAGGTCGATACCGTCCGACAGTCCCGAGCCGCCGATGATGCCGATATGCCAGAGTTTGGATTTTTCAGCCTGCAAGGATACCTGCCATGATGATGTCGAGCGTGTGTTCGCGGTAACGGTCGCGCAACTCTTCAGTCAGCGTATCCTGTCCGAAGCAGTGCTTCAGGACAAGCCGTGCCGAAAAGAACCGGTCTACCGCTCCGGTGACGGTGAAATAAAACAGCTGCGGGTCGATGGGCCGGAATACGCCGGCGGCCACGCCCTCGCCGATCAGCTGCTCATAGGCGCGATAGAGCGGCGAAAGATAGGAATCGGCGATGCGCCTGGCTTCGCCATCATCGCTGTCGCGCACCAGCCGCATGGTCAGGCCGTTGAGATAAGGGACGGCATAGAATGTATCGATGACCTTGGAGATATGACGCCTGAGCTTGGTTTCAGGATCCCACCCATCCTTGGCGACAAGTGCATCGACGCTGGTGACGATCGCCTGCCAGTCACGATCGAGCAGGGCCGCGAGAAGCCCCGCCTTGTTGCCGAAATAATACTTCACCAAGGCCGAGTTGAGACCCGAGCGCAGGCTCAACTCGGACAGGGAGATATCGGCGGTGTCGCCCTCGCGCATGATCGCGCTGGCGCATTCGAGCAGCTGCTCGCGCGCACCGGGCGGCGCGGCGAGTTGTGCAGCTGCTGCGGAAGGCACCTCCCCTGCCCCGGCTTATTTCGGCGGCATGCGGATCGCGGCGTCGAGCCGGACCTTCTCGCCGTTGAAATAGGGGTTTTCGATCATCGACAGCGCCAGCATCGCATATTCTGGCGGGCGACCCATACGCTTGGGAAACGGGATCGTGCCTTCGAGAACCTCGCGCGCCTTTTCGGGCAGCGACATCATCAACGGCGTCTCAAAAATACCCGGCATGATCGTGTTGACGCGGATGCCATCGTTCATCAGGTCGCGCGCGATCGGCAGCGTCATACCGACGACGCCGCCTTTGGATGCAGAATAGGCGGCCTGACCGACCTGACCGTCCTCGGCCGCCGCAGACGCGGTGTTGATGATCACACCACGCTCTCCATCGTCGCCGAGAGGATCGAGCGTCAGCATCCCGGCTGCCGACTTGGCGATGCAGCGGAACGTGCCGACGAGGTTGATCTGGATGACGAAATTGAAGGCCTCGAGCGGGAAGTGGCTGATCACACCCGTCTCACGGTCGCGCTTGACCGTCTTGATGGCGTTGCCGATTCCGGCGCAATTAACCAGGATACGCTCCTGCCCGATGGCTTCGCGTGCTTTGGCGAAACCGGCATCCACGCTTTCGTCCGACGTCACATTGACCTCGCAGAACACGCCGCCGATCTCATCGGCAATGGCTTTCCCTTTCTCCTCCTGGAGATCGAAGATCGCGACCTTGACACCCTTTGCGGCGAGCGCGCGCGCCGTTGCCTTGCCCAGTCCCGATGCCCCGCCGGTCACTACCGCCGATACGTTGCTGTCCAACTGCATGTCTGATCCCTTTCCAACTGCCGCGCGTCCGGGCCGTTACCGGTCGCTCCGGGTTTAATCAGCCGGTTAAACGCCGTGCAGGCAGGGGTCAATCATTCAACTCGGGGCTTGAAGAGAATGGCCCCCTCCCGATCACGGGAGGGGGCTGGTCACGGCGCATCAGGAGGCGTCCAACTGCGCCGCTCCTACCCTCCCGGGGGGGATTGGGAGGGATTCCGTGTTTGCCGGCCTCAGTCGACAGTAATCGAGAGCTCGCCATCGCCCTCGTCGATCCGTACCGTCGAACCGTCTGGAACCTCGCCCTGCAGCAGCCTTTCCGCGAGCGGGTCTTGCAGATAGCGCTGGACGGCACGCTTCAGTGGCCGCGCACCATAGACGGGATCGTAACCCACCCGCCCGAGCCAGCGCTTGGCGGCGTCAGTCAGTTCGAGCACGATCTTGCGGTCCTTGAGCAGCTTCTGCACCCGCCCCACCTGGATCTCGACGATCGGGCCCATGTGCTCCTGTCCCAACCGGTGGAAGAGGATGGTCTCGTCCAGCCGGTTGAGGAACTCGGGCCGGAAGTGGCC
>CAYPFE010000418.1:0-3111 GCA_964409895.1 uncultured Novosphingobium sp. | reverse complement strand
CGGGCATTCGCGGAATCCCCGAATTTCACATAGGGGAATGGGTCGCCGGAGCTGATCTTGAGCACGGCAAGGTCGGATTCGGTGTCCCTGCCGATAAGCTTGGCCGAATATTCGTCGCCGCCTGGCATGGTCACGGTGATCGATTCGATCTGGCTTTGGGCCCCGTTGGGCGCGACGACGTGATTGTTGGTTACGACGTAGCCGTCCGCCGAAATGATGAAGCCCGAGCCAAGGGACTGCGCTTCCCGAGTTGCCGGAGCGCTGTCGTCCCCGCCGAAAAGGTCCGCGAAGGGAGTTCCCGCGAAGGGATTGAAGCTGGAGACCTGCACGCGCTGGCGCGTCGAGATGTTGACGACCGCCGGAGCAAGTTGTTCCGTGAGATCGGCAAAGCTGGCCGGCGCGCCGTTGCGCGGCACAACGCTGTCCATCCTGCTGGCATCGTTCTGGGCTTCCTGTGCTCCGGCAGGAAAACCGGTCGCCAGGGAAAGGCTGGCTCCTCCCAATAGCAGAGCTGTCGTCAGTCCGTATACGTATCGCACAGGCTTCACGTCCTTTTGTTCCTTTCCTGCGGCACCTTTCCGGCACCCGATTCCGGTCAGCAATTCAAGCGCTCGCGGCTTAACGGAGTTTGAATGGACCGCTTAGCGTCCCTTGAACTGGCGCAGATACTCATTGTCGGGCGACATCAGGATGCTGCTCGCAGATTCGTTGTCCGGGTTCGCAAAAGTCGCATCATAGCTCTGCATGGCGCGGTAGAAATCATAGAATTCCGCGTCCTTGCCAAATGCGCTGGCATAAATTTTCGCGGATTCGGCGTCGGCCTCGGCACGGATAATGCGCGCATCCCGCTGGCCCTGCGCTCGAATCGTCCGGGCTTCGCGTTCGCGATCCGTTTCCATGCGCTGGAAGGCCGACTGCAGCGGTGCGCCATCGGGAAGGTCGGTGCGCTTGATCTGAACGTCGATCACTTCGGCGCCATATTGGCGCGCCTGGCGGTCCAGATTTTCGCGCACCTTGGCAAGCGCGGTCCCGCGTTCAGCGGTCAGCATCGCCTGAAAGGTGCGCCGCCCCAGTTCTTGCCGCAGGACCGAGTTGAGGATTGGCTCCAGTGCTACGCGAACACCGTCGGTCGTGCCCGCGCGTTCGACCATCCGTACCGGGTTCGTGATCCGAAAGCGTGCATAGGCGTTGACGAGAAGCCGCTGCTGGTCGTTCGAAAGCACTTCCTCATCGGTCATCTCAAGGTCGAGCACGCGCTTTTCAATGCGCGCGACCCGGTCGATGAATGGGACGCGGAAGTAAAGGCCGGCATTGGTCTTGCCACCTGGCGTATTGACCGTTCCGATCGGCTTACCGGTACGGATGATGACGGCCTGGTGCTCTTCGGGCACGATATACGCGCTCATCATCAGGCCGACGGCAAGCAGGGCGAGGGCGACCACTATGCCGCGATAATTTTGCAGGATGTCGGCCATCTTACTGCTCCTTGGGCGCGGTTACGGTGGTCGAAGATTGCGCCTGGGCGCGGCGGCGAATTTCAGGAAGCGGCAAGTAGGGGGTCACACCCCGCGCTTCGATAATCGTCTTGTCGGTGCGCGAAAGTACCCGTTCCATCGTCTCGTAATAGAGGCGCTGGCGCGTGACCTTCGGTGCGAGCTTGTATTGTTCATAGACCTTGTCGAACGCTTCTGCCTCGCCTTCGGCCTGGGCAAGGATCTGCTGGGCATAGCCTCGGGCCTGGTTGATCACGGCATCGGCGTTCTGTTCGGCGACCGAGACGTCGCGAAAGGCATCGACCACTTCGGCAGGCGGGTCCGCCTTGGCAATTTCGACGCCCAGCACGTCGATGCCTGCCCGGTAGGCGTTGAGCGTCTTCTGCATGCGTTGGCGAACGCGCTGTTCGATTTCTGCACGGCCCTGGCCGGTAAAGGTTTCGTCGAGCGTCTTTTCCGCGACAGAAGCGCGCATCGCCGCCTCGGCGACTTCGTTCACCGTCTCGATCGGTTCGGCAAGGCGGAACTTGAACTGTTCGAGGTTCTTGATGTTCCAGCGCACGATATAGCTGATATCGACGAGGTTCTGGTCTCCGGTCAGGATCAGTTTCGCTTTTTGTCCGGATTCGGGAATGCGGACTGCCCTCACGCCCTGCACGTCCTCGACATCGACGGTCTCGATTGGCCAAGGGGCCGAAATGTTGAAGCCGGGATTGAATGTGCGGGTGTAGTTACCCAGCGTCTTGACCACCGCCCGCTCCTTCGGGTCGACAAGGTGCACGCTGCTGATCACCAGGCCAACGATCACGATGCCGCCAGCAATCAGCGGCAGCCAGCTCTTGCCGTCCGGCCGCTGGGGCAGGGGCGGGAAGCCTCCACCGCCGCCGCCACCTCCGCGCCGCGGGTCACGGTTGCGGAAGATGTCTTCGATGTTCGCCGAACGCCTTGGCGGGCCATCTCCGCCGGGAAGCCAGGGGTTGCGCGGCCCACGCGAGGCGTCGCCTTCCGACCCGTCGGCATCGTCTCCGACCGACTCGTCGCCGCCCGATTCAGGCCCGGAGTCACCGCCCCTGCCACCGCCGCCCCACGGACTGCGTCCGCCTGCCATCGCAAGCCAGCCGCGCCTCAATGCACCTCCGAAAAGTCTCATGCCTGCATCTATAGGGACGCTGATCGAACAAAAACAGTGCTTCTTCCTCCTTTTTCCATGGAGGAAGTGAGCGAACAGCCTCGCCGAATGCATCGCGCGCCGGTAATGCGGTGGCCTTGAGGCGCATCACCGAAACCGGTTCCCACTTTCGCGCGCGATGTTCTAGGGGGCAATATCGCTGCCCATGCGACACGGAGAACAGATGACCGACGACATGACCGACCGGATGAAGGCTGCCTTGCCAGAGCTTGCAGCAGCGCGCCTGCAGTCGCTGCGCCTGTCCGATGGCGTGGCCACGGCGATCCTTGATGTTGCAGGGCTGGACCGTCTTGAGCGCGACCGGCTCGAAATCGCCGTGAAGGATGCGCTGCGCGGTCAGGAAGGCGTCAGCGAAGTGCGTGTCGCGCTGATGGCCGACAAGCCGAAGCGGCAGATCGTCGCGGTGGGTTCCGGCAAGGGCGGGGTCGG
>CAYPFE010000417.1:0-3122 GCA_964409895.1 uncultured Novosphingobium sp. | reverse complement strand
TGCCGTTTCAGTTCGACGCCTGCACGATCGCGATCTATCTGGCTGGTGGTACCTGTTGGGCTTCGTTCCATTCGGCAGCATCGTGCTTTTCGTCTGGTACGTCCTGCCCGGCAATCCGGGCCCGAACCGCTTCGGCGTCTAGAAGGGCGCTTTGGGTGGCGCACGTTGTACGGTGAAGCGTGAGCGTCTGGATTGAGGAACTTGAGGACTCCTTCCTGATCTTTGGGCTCCTGACATTCGTCCTCGTCGTTCCATGGATCCATCGGCAGTACGCCAGGTTCGGGGTGTGGCGGGGCTGGCCGGCGGTCGTCTCGGCCATCACGATCCTGTACTTCTGTGGGCTCCTGGCATTCACAACATTCCCGTTTCCCGACACCACCGATCCGAATCTGTGCTCTGGCGACGCCTTGCGTTCCTATTGGCAACTCACGCCTTTCTCCTCGTTAGGAGACGTGACCTCCTACGCCGCTAGCAATGGCTGGATCGGCACGCTGACATCCGGAGTCTTCCTGCAGGTGTTCTTCAACGTGGTCTTCTTTGTACCCCTCGGCTTCCTCCTGGCCTACCGATGGCGGCGCAATCTCCTCCAGGCGGCCGGGATCGCCTTGCTGGTCTCGCTGCTGATCGAGACCACCCAGGGGACGGGAATCTGGGGCCTTATGCCGTGCCCCTATCGGCTGGCCGACGTGGACGATCTGATGACCAACACCCTCGGGGGAGTCATCGGTTGGATCATCGGATTCTGGCTCGGCAGGTTCCTGCCATCTCCCGATCCAATCAAGATCGACGATGCCTCGCCCCCCACTCGACGGAGGATCGCGCTGGCCAACGCGATGGACATCTATACCTTCATCTTCGCGTTCATTATCGTGGCGTTGGTCCTGGCCAGCGCGGACCTTGATCTGAGTGTAAACCGGGCAGCTTTGGTCGGCGTTGACCTGGCTATTTCCCTCGCACTGTTCGTGCTCATCCCGGGGCTGCGAAAGGACAAGGCCGGTCCGGGAATCGCTGCTGCGAATCTGGTGCCGCTGACCGTGCCCGGCGATCGACCAGCCGGATGGGTCGCGCTGCTCATCAGGTGGGCCCTGTGGTGGATTCCGTATTCGTTCTTCGGTGTTCCAGCACTACTTGCTGTCGTGGCCATCGACGCGATCGTGGCGCTGGCGCGCAAGGACCGCCGCGGGATCCGAAGCATCCTGGCTCGGACGAGGTTTGCCACGCGCGCGGAATTCGACGCGGTGACAGTGTCGCGCCCTTCGTGACCTGGTGCTGACCTAGTCAGAAGCTCATTCGCTGGGCTTCTTTGCTCGTGCAAGCAAGAGCCCGGTGACGAAGGCCAGCGCAACCATCACCACGGCGACCACCCAGAAATACATCAAAATGTCGATCCAACTGCCGATCGGAGGACTCCCGGGCACTGAATTGCGCAGCGGTAGCAGCGTGAACAGCAGTGCGGTAATCCAGCTAGCCACGAACAGGTTCAGTTCCATGCGGTTGGCGGCAACCGAGCGCACCACCCGCACCACCAGTCCAGCAATAATCACCATCAACGCCAACAGCAATAGAGCGATGCCGATAGTCGAGAAGTCGCGGGTGAGCGTCCCACTCGCCGAGGCTCGGAAGACCGCCCCTGAGATGTCATCCTTGGAATCCAATGACCACCCGGCTAGACGAAAGAAAGACCCGGCATCCACGGGAATCGGGATCTCTTCACCGTTTCGCATCACATGCGCTTGGATGCTCATTCGATAGTCGTACCGATCGAATTGGTAGGCCTGAACGAGCCCGCTGACGGGCAGCACAACCTCTTTCGGGGCAGGAACGCGGCCTGGGTAAACGCAATCTCGGTGTTGGCAACGGTGGGGGAGACCACAACCGTGATGGACTCCTCAAGCCTGCCCTCGGCATCCAAGAACCCGTCACTGGGGAACAGCAGAATGGAAACTCGGATCTGGCGTTCCACCGGCAGCACCTGGGTCGGCACGATCTCGATCGCGAGGGCGGAAGCGGGTGCCTGGGGCTCGGTGAACTCACCCGACAGCGAGCGTTGGTAGGTGAGCAGCACTGCCACGTAAGCGATCACCAGCGCGCCGGTGACGAGACCACCGATCAGCTTGACCCGCTTGCGCTGACGAGGAGTGGGCGAGGTGACGGTGCTCGAAGCGAGCTCCTCAGCGCACTCGTCGCGGGGGCGTGGACGTGGCGCACGCTCGGCGCACAAGAAGAGACGAGCGGGCCCACTATCGCCCAGATGATCGTTGCCGCCCTTGCTCTGTGCGCAATCCTCACGTGGCGAACGCACGCGTGGATGATGAAGCGATTGGCAGGGGTCTCCCTTGGCTCGATCCTCGCGCGCAGTGTTGGTGGGGGAGCCATCGTGGGTGCTCTTATCGGCGCAGGTGCCTACGCCCTGGCGGTCGCGCAAGATGGAACACCCGTTGTCGATCTCTTCATTGTCTTGGTCGTGTCAGTCTGGGCCGTTCTTGGCGCAGGGGTGTTCTTCGCACTGGCCGCCGTTGTCGGACTGGCGGTGCGTTCCCACCCGCCGAAAATGAGGGCCGTCAATGTTGACTGACTGCTGCGATGTGAACGGCGATGCCGCTGAGGACTGACGTTCCTGCAAGGTGATCGATCGACTGAACATCAACGAGAGCATTCACGTTCACCTCCGACCAACCGTGCGGAACACAGACACACCCGCGAGATACGTCCCCCCGAACAGCGGCGGGAATAGTGATAGCCCCCGTTGCTGTGGACAGGCGAACATTCGATCCGTCGTCGATTCCCAACTCTGCTGCATCGTCTGGATGGATCATGACGGTGGGCGTGTTGGAACCCCCGGTGAGAGTCGGTAAGCCCTTCATCCACGAATTGTTGCTCCGCAGCTGACGGCGACCAACGAGCGTGAAGCGAGGTGGGGGACTGCCGTGACTGAGGAGGCTCGATGCGTCGGTGAGGGCCTCGAGCAGCACAGCCGGTGCAACATCGATCCGTCCCGTGGGTGTGCGGAGCACTTCGGGCAGTCGGGGCTGAAGAGGGCCCAGATCGATGCCGTGCGGGGTGTCCATCAGGTGCTGGAGCGTGAGGCCATCAGGATGCGAGCCGCAGCCGTCACCGTAGGG
>CAYPFE010000416.1:0-3168 GCA_964409895.1 uncultured Novosphingobium sp. | reverse complement strand
TCGCGCGGCGTGTCGTCCGTCGCCCACAGGAAGATCGGGCTGGCCGGACGGTGGATCAGCTCCGCGAAGATAAGCGAACGGGTCCACTGCTTGAGCGACTCGTCGAGCGTGATTTGCGCATCGGCGATCTTGCCGCGCGGGCTCCGGGCAAGCTTGTCGCGCATCTTCGCCCTGATCGCGCGGATCTCGCCGTCCTGTTCCAGCGCGAGCAGTATCTTCTCAGCCTCTTCCTGCTCCGCCGTCCACAGCCACGGTTTCCCGCCGTCGCTCCCCTCCCCGCAACCGGTTAGCGCGACGACAGCGCCGGCCGACATCAGCGAAAGCGCGGTGCGGCGCGAAAAGGCGAGCGGCATGAAATTACCCCCGAATCCCGTCATCCTCTCTCTCCCGTTGCCTCATCCCCGTTCCGGCCTGTGCCGTGATCCGAGTCGGGCGGCGGTAGAGTGCGGCGTTATCCCGCCTCAGGCAAGTCCCGCTGCGAGGCCGCCCCCTTGCCAATGGATTGACGGGCAAATCGGCGGGCAAGTATGGTGCGGGACAGGCGCAACACCAGCCAGGGAGCACGACAGGTGGCAGACGACGACGAAGAAGTCATGGCCAGCGTCCACGTCTACAGTCCGGAAACGCTGGGCAAGCGCAATTTCCTGATCGAGAACGACCGGCTGGCGTTCGGCTCGATCCCGCTGTCGCATCTCCACTCCACCGCGATCGGCCACCGCTTCGACCTCGAGGTCAACGGCAAGTGGGAGGTGCTGCAGATCGTCTCCACCTACGATCGCCTGCGGACCGAAGGCATCCGCGACTTCGCGATATATGCGACGATCGAGAAGAGCGGCCCGTTCCTCGCGCTGATCAAGTCGGTCAATATGTAAGGCGCGTTCCTGCCGGCTAGCCCGCCGCGCCTTCCAGCGCCGCCATCATCAGCGGGCGCGCGTCGCGGATTGGGTCGCTCCCGTCCCATTGCGCCGCCGCATCGCGCATCGCGTCGAACCAGGCGTCGAACAGCCCGCGGTGCATCAGCTGGAACAGCACCGGATTCTCGGCACCCACGGGCTCGCAATAGATCTCGATCTGAAAGCCTGTGTTCGGATCGCGCATGTCGACCACGGTTTCGAGCTTCATGCCGGCTGCTTCCATCTCCGCCAGACTGGCTTCGAAGTCGTCCGAATAATAGGCGATGTGATGCAGCCCGCCCTCGGGGTTGGCGTCGAGAAAGGCGTTGTAGGCAGACACACCTCCCGGCTTGGGCGTGATGATCTCGAAGCAGGCCTCGCCCGAATAGACGAAGGCGACCTTGGCAGAGAATTCGTGCTGTTCGCCGCGATAATCGCCCATGCCGCCGATCTCATCGAGCACGAAGAACGGCCCGATGCCGCCGGCGGCGAAGCGCTCCAGCGCCTTGTCGAAATCGGGATAGACGTAGCAGGTGTGGGCGGGGTTTCCGAGCAGGCGGCTCATGACTGGGGTTCCTTGTGGCGTGGGTGCGGGTGGAGTGGCATGCTATCCATTCCAGGCGCGGCTGCAAGAGGCTGCGCGGGAGGCAGCCATTCGGGGACATGGTATCTCCGTGTCCCCGGTGAACGAGGGAAAGGAGACAAACCCATGGCAAGACACATATTGCTGGCCTTCAGCGGCGCAGTGGCGGGCGAAGGCAAGGCCGAGGCGCTGGAGGACTGGTACGCCAAGGTCCACCTGCCGGAGATCGCCGCCGACCCGGAAGTCCTCTCCGCCCGCCGCTACAAGGTGCTGGGCGGCCTGCCGGAAGGCGTCACCTGTCCCCATGTCTCGATCTACGAGATCGAGACCGACGACATGGACGCCCTCAACGCCCGCATGGCCGAACGCCTGAGCCCGATCCACGAGGCGCTGGACCGCGAGACGACGGTGAATGTGCTGGTGGTGGAGGGCAGGCAGTAATCACGGACAGAAAAGCCATTCAGAACGTGTAGCCGAGACCGACGGATCCGAAGAACTGGTCCGCAGAGCCCGTTAGGCTCACGATCGGACTGCGCGCCATGTCCCCCTGCAGCCGCTTGTAGCTGGCGATGCCGAGCAGCGCCCAGCCCTTCCGCTCGCCGCTCAGCGATAGAAGTCGGCTGCCGCCTGCAAGTCCGGCACGCCGAGCTTCACGGTCGAGAATGCGTTGGGCATTGCGGGTTTCTCCTTTGTCCTGCCGCAGCGCGCAGCGGGAACACGCTCTAGCGTACGATGAAAACAATCTGAATCGTCGCCCCGCACCCGATGCGGGGCCAGGCTATTTCCGGTGGTCCAACCCAAGAAAAAGCCAAACCCCGTGTCAAGCACGGGGTGACGGAGTGGGCCAGGGTCTCGGCTTGCGCGACCAAGGCTGCGTGCCCCTCCCCCCGTGGGAGAGGATCGCGTCAGCTGTAGAGCTGGGCGCAGGACTGGGTGATGCGCTGCATATCGGCGCGGTCTTTGCCAAAGGCGTCGGTGATCGCGTAGCCCTTGGTCTTGAACTCGCTTTTCATGCAGCCGCAGATGTCGGTCGCGCGCGCCGTATCGGGAAGCTGCCGGCCAAGTTGGCGGACGCATTTCGGCACGAAATCCTCATCGAGATTCTGCGCGACTTGGGCGGCGATCTCGTCCTTCGCCACCAGCGAGAAGGCGATCAGGAAACCGATCAGGCCGGCGCCCAGCAGGACAATAGCTTTCATCATAGGCGTCGCTCCTCTGCTCCGTCAGGGAAGGGCGAGCCTCGCAGGCAATGGTTTCGATAAGGTTTCCGGAGTGGTGCGGCCGGGTTTACTCGGCTGCCTGCTTCTGACGGTCGAGCATGGGCTTGAGGTACGCGCCGGTAAACGACCGCGCAATCTCCGCCACCTGCTCGGGCGTGCCTTCGGCGACGATCTCGCCGCCGCGCACGCCGCCTTCGGGGCCGAGGTCGAGGATCCAGTCGGCGGTCTTGATGACATCCAGGTTGTGTTCGATCACCACCACCGTGTTGCCCTGGTCGACGAGGCGGTGGAGCACGTCGAGGAGCTTCCTCACGTCGTCGAAATGCAGGCCGGTGGTGGGCTCGTCGAGGATGTAAAGCGTCTGGCCGGTGGAGCGGCGGCTGAGCTCCTTGGCGAGCTTGACGCGCTGCGCCTCGCCGCCCGAGAGCGTGGTGGCCTGCTGCCCGACCTTGACATAGCCGAGCCCGACCTC
>CAYPFE010000415.1:0-3171 GCA_964409895.1 uncultured Novosphingobium sp. | reverse complement strand
CTCGGCCGACAAGGCCAAGGGCGTCAGCATCGCCAGGCCTGCGACCGCCCACACTGAAATTGACTTGATCTTCATGCGCTCTCTTTCGCTTTCCTGAAAAGGCGCCGTTAGGCGGGCGCCACTTACCTGCCGCTGAACAACTGGCCCCATAGACATTGCGAGTGGAAAGCGGAAGCCGCCGCGCGATCAGACCCGGCCATCGGCATCCGGCACAGCCGCGAGATGCCCAACCAACGGACCAATCACCAGACGATCGAGTATATCCGCTATCTGCACCGGCGAGTAGTCTTTTTCCTGCCCAAGCCACCACGACAGGATATCGATGGTGGAGCCGACGCCGTGCAGCACGCCGAGCTCGGCCGGCAGCCAGTCACCGTGGAGTGTCACATGGCTGGCGATATCGCGGGCCTGACGGATGAACTCTTCGCGCACGATACCGGCGGCTCCCCCTGTCAGCAGCGCGTACCAGAGCGTGCGGCGCTCATCGACGTAATTGCACAGGGCTAGCGCGGCCTTGTGGCTGTCAGCGGCGAACAGGATGGTCGCCGCCTTTTCGAGCAGGTCGGCAATTTCTTCTGCCGCGACATCACTGAGCAGCGCTTCCTTGGTGGGATAATGGCGGAAGAAAGTCGCGTAACCGGTACCCGCCTTAGCAGAAATTTCACGGATGGTGAGCTGGTCGAATGGCCGCTCCTCGAGCAACGCAAGAAGAGCGCCCGACAGTGCATTGCGGGACCGCACTTGCCTTGCATCGCTCGGCACATCCTTTTTGAAGGCTGTCAGGCTGCCGTCCATCCTGGTCTCGTAACACCGGCTGGCGGACCTGTCGATGCCGCCGGTAGGGCGGCTCGGCGCACAAATGCATGATCGGGCCCGAGGATCGGGATAGCGCGAAGGCGCAGCGGAGTCAGCCCTCGCCAATCCGATCAGAAAACAGCAGGCGTCCGCCGGAAAGCCGCCAAAGCGTATCGAGGAAAGCCTCGTCGCTGAGCGCAAAGCAGCCCTGGCTCCGTCCGACCTTGCCCCATTTCTCGACCATGGCCTGATTGACGTACCAGGCCGGATGCATGACGATCGCCCGGTCCAGTGCGGTCGAATTGTCATCGTCCAGCCCCTCCAGCCGGACCGACGTTCCGAACTTGCCCTTGTACCACTCGCAGGTGAGATAGGCCCCGCGCGATGTCGCTTCCGAACCAGGCTGCTTCGAGAAGTTCTTCAGCCAGCCATCGTGTTCCGGATCCGAGCCCTTGCCATGGGCGATGAGGTAGGAACGGATCGTGCCGTCCTCGAGATTGGCGAGGTGAAATCGCGGCTTCCACGAAGGCAGCGCAAAATCCGCGATACCGATGATATCGCTCCGCCAAAGCTTGTCCGCGACGCGATCCCGTTCCTTCGCAGCAACCTCGAAGACGCGGCGTTCGTATGGCGACAATCCGGCTGCCGAGGCGGGCACCGCCGCACTTAGCTTGCCGGCCAAGCCCAGTGCCCCGCCCGCAGCCAAGCCGCCGGCCAACATGGCTCGCCTGTTGAAATTCCAGGTCATCGCGCAAACTTGCCAAAATGCTCGCCTTTTCGCCACAGAGAATTGGCATGGCGTGCCGGCGGGGGAAATCGGGCGACTGTGCTCCTTCCCCTCCGCCAAGACACGTTGTAAGGGCGCGCGATGGACGCCACCACCGAACTGGCCAAAGACAGCGCCGAGACTTCCGGCGAAGCGCAGCCCGAGCGGCAGGCCCGAAACCTGGGTCCGCTGCGCATGATTGTGCGGGAAACCATCAAATATCCCCGCCAGCTGCTTATCGCCTTTCTCGCGCTGCTGACGACTTCGGCGGCGACGATAGCCATTCCCGCCCGGTTCAAGGCGATCATCGACAAGGCCTTCGGCGCCAATGCGGACATCGCGACGATCGATTCCTCGTTCCGTTACCTGCTGATGATCGTCGTCGTGCTGGCGCTCGCCACGGCTGTGCGCTTCTATTTCGTTTCATGGCTCGGCGAGCGGGTTGTCGCCGATGTCCGGCTGGGGGTGCAGCGCAATCTCCTGCGCCTTTCGCCGAGCTTCTTCGAGGAAAACAGCCCCAAGGAAATCTCCTCGCGCATGACGTCGGACACGGCGATCATCGAACAGGTGGTCGGAACCACCGTGTCGGTGGCGCTCCGCAACTTCCTCACCGGCCTCGGCGGCATAACCTACCTGTTCTTTCTTGCGCCGATGCTGACGCTGGCGATGGTCGTCGCGATCCCGGCGGTGGTGCTGCCGCTGGTGCTGTTCGGCAGGCGGCTGCGCAATGTTTCGCGCACCAGCCAGGACCGGGTGGCTGACATTGGTTCGCTGACTGCGGAAGTGCTGGGCGGGCTCAAGATCGTCCAGGCGTTCAATCAGGAAACGCGCGAAGCAAAGCGCTTCGCCCGTGCGGTCGAGAGAACATTCGCCACCGCCAAGCGGCGCATAACCATCCGCGCGGCGATGACTGCGACGATCATGCTCGTGATCTTCGGGTCGATCACCCTGCTGATGTGGCGCGGTGCCATCGGCGTGGCGGAGGGCGCGATCACTGGCGGTACGATCGCCGCATTCGTCATTACCGGCGGGCTTGTCGCAGGCGCCTTCGGATCGCTGACCGAGGTCTATGGCGACCTCGTGCGCGGTGCGGGCGCGGCAAGCCGCTTAAGCGAGCTGCTCAACGAGAAGCCGACGATCGCCCCGCCCGCCCGCCCGCTGGAGCTGCCTGAACCGCCGCGCGGTCAGGTTTCCTTCGAAGGGGTGACGTTCCGCTATCCCTCGCGGCCGGAAGTGGCGGCACTTGCCGATTTCACGCTCAAGGTCGATCCGGGCGAGACGGTCGCCATCGTCGGGCCATCGGGAGCGGGCAAGTCGACCTTGTTCCAGCTGGCCGAGCGGTTCTACGATCCGCAAGCGGGCACGATCAAGCTGGACGGCGTGCCGCTGGTCTCGGTCGACCCTGCCGACATCCGCCGGCGCATCGCCTTCGTCCCCCAGGAAGGCGTGTTGTTCGCCGCCGATGCGCGCGACAATCTGCGCTACGGCAACTGGGAGGCGAGCGACGAGGATATCTGGGAAGCCGCATGCGCGGCCAATGCCGAAAACTTCCTGAGAGACCTCCCGCAGGGCCTCGACACGTTCCTTGGCGAGGACGGCGCAAGGCTGTC
>CAYPFE010000414.1:0-3186 GCA_964409895.1 uncultured Novosphingobium sp. | reverse complement strand
TCTCATGCTCCTTCCTCGAAAACACAGTGGCACAGTTCTAGGGGGCTAAGACAGGGGCTAAGACAGTCCTGCATGGCAGGATCAAACTGTGAGTAACCCATATCATTTCTCTTCGGCCTTGATTGGCGGATCGCGAAATGAACGAGGTCAGGTCAACGGTTTGAGCAGATCCTGGGCCGTCTGCCGAAAGACCGTTATCAGGACCAAGACAACAGACAGCTGCCGATCATGCTAAATTGGCCTCGCCCCATCGATGAAGGTGATCCGCCCGGGTCTTCGGAACGTAGATATTCATGTTTCCGGCGTCCTTGTGGAGCGATCTCATGCCTAACTATTTCGAATCTCGGCGCGTGGCGTTCGCGGCCTCATTTGCACTCATTGTCCAGATCATTCTGATGGTTGCGGCAACGATAAGATCAACTTGACCGCCGGCCGCGCGCGAACCGTAGTTTTCCCCAAAGCAACAGTGCTTCCCAATGGATGCCGGAAATTACCTTCAAGGTCATCGCCGGATGGCGCAGGAAGAGCGCAACCATCGCAAGACTGGAAAATCGCCTGCGTCGCCCAGAAAACCATGCCGAGAGCACGTCTGAACCGTCGCGTTGCACCGCGATATGCACCGAGGTTTCCTCAGCAGGCGGGGCAATCGTGAAACGGTAGTCGAGATCCATCGGCAGGAACGGCGAAACCCGGAAAGACTTGGCGCAATCCTGCCTGACCTTGCCATCCGGACCGGTGCTCGCGGGCAAGGCGTAGAATTGCCGCTCGCCGAATGTGTTGTTCACCTCGTGGACGATCGCGCGGATTTCGCTGCTCCGATCGTGGCAAAAGTAGACGCTGAGCGGATTGAACACATAGCCGAGCAGCCGGGGCATGCACAGGATGCGGACCGGCCCGTCGGGGGCATCGATTCCGGCGTCCGTCAACGCCCGCTCGATTTGCACGCGAAGTGGCCTGCCGCTGCCATCTCCGTGATCCATGTCGTGAAAACTGAACAGGCCGGCGGCGTTGTAGCCGAATAGCCGCGATTGCCGGGCAAGCGAAGGCAGTTCGTCGAGGTCGAACAGGCCCATGAAAATGCGGTATGCGAGGCGATGACGCACCGGCGCGTGCCTGACATGGACGACTTCGCCGTCGAACAGGCAGGAAGCGGTCACGCGACTGCCGCCAGTTCGGTGGCGGCCGCGGGCAGGCTGTCCTCCGGTATGTGCAGTCTGCCGGATTCGTCAGGCACCTGCCATGGGCGCCTGGCGCCGCCCATCGCCTCAGCGGCGGCAAGCCCGGCCTGGAGCCCGTCCTCGTGGAAGCCGGAGCCGAGCCAGGCCCCGGCAAACCAGACGTTGTCCCGCCCCTGCAGAGACCAGATCTTGCGCTGGGAAGCGAGAGCCGCCGGCGTGAAGACCGGGTGATCGTACTCGCCTTGCCACAGGACGGACGACGGATCGGGCTCACGTTCGGGGTTCAGCGTCACGAATAGCGGCTCCGGCGTTTCCAGATCCTGCAAGCGGTTCATCCAGTAGGTAACGGCACATCCCTCGCTGGCTGCGCCATGACCGACGCAGTTCCAGCTTGCCCAGGTGCGGCGGCGGCGCGGCATCAGCGCGGAGTCGTTGTGGAGCACGGCGCGGTTGCTGCGGTAGGGAATGGCCGCAAGCAAGGTGCGCAGCTGCTCGTCGGGCTCGTCCAGCAGCGCCAGCGCTTGGTCCGAATGGGTGGCGATCAGAACCTTGTCGAAACGGCGCATGGTTCCGCCGGCATCGGCCACCTTCACCCCCGCTCCGCCGGGGAGTGCAATCACCCTCTCCACCGGACTGCCGCTCAGCACTTCCACATCCATCGCGCGCCGGATCGCCGACACATAGCTGCGGCTTCCCCCTGCGACAGTGCGCCAGCGCGGCCGCCCACGCAGGTTGAGCAAGCCGTGATTGTCGAAAAAGCGCACGAAGGCACAAGCAGGGTACTCGCGCATGTGCTTGAGCGAGCTCGACCAGATCGCCGCCGCCTCGGGCAGGAGGTGATCGTACTGGAAGGCCTGGCTGTAGCCATTGCTGTCGAGGTAGTCGCCAAGCGTCAGGTGCTCGGCGTCCTTGAGCCATTCCATCTCGCGGCTGGCCTGCCGGTAGAAGCGCACCAGATCGAGGCTCATCTGCCAGAAACGCCGGCTGAACAGGTTGCGGCCATTGCCGAGGAAAGAGAGGAGGTCGTTCGAGGAATATTCCATGCGCCCTTCGCCCAGCGATACCGCAAAGGACATGTCCGATGGGTTGGTTGGGACGTCCAGATGGGAGAAGAGCGCTGTAAGGTTGGGGTAATTCTGCTCGTTGTAGACGATGAAGCCGGTGTCGACATCGACACCGTGACCGTGCTGTTCGACATGCACCGTATTGGCATGACCGCCGAGCCGTCCCGCGGCCTCGTACAGGGTCACCTCGTGCCGCTGCGACAGCAGCCAAGCTGCGGAAAGCCCGCTGATGCCCGCACCGATCACGGCAATCGTCTGGCGCCCAGAGGCTGCCGGAAATTGCGCCGCTCCGCTCATGTTTTGTTTCTCCATTGGCTCTTTACGTTCGCACCGCAAGACTGGACCACTGAAAATTTTCGAGTGATCCGAATGAGCATCCGCAGCGTATAGGGTTCATGCAATTTGCAATCGCCTCTGCGCCAAGGGAATACTCGGCCGCCCGTCGGTCGCTGAGTTCGGCGTCGGGAAAGCAGAGACGGAGCAGGTCTTTGAGCATAGTGCCAAGGCAGGAATTGAACGATCTGGTGCTCCTTGTCGCCGGGGGTGACCGTGACGCCTTTGCCGCACTCTTCAGCCTGCTCGCGCCCAAGGTGAAGGCCTATCTGATGAAGCTCGGCAGTGATGCAGCCGCCGCCGAAGACCTGATGCAGGACGTGATGGTGACCGTATGGCGCAAGGCTTCTCAATTCGACCTAGCCCGCGCTTCGGCCCAGACCTGGATCTTCGTGATCGCCCGTAACCGGCGGATCGACAGCCTGCGCCGGGAGGACAGTGCGGTGACCTATGGCCACGTACCGCCCGACAGTCCGGACGAGGCGGAACTCGCCGACGAGATCGTCGCCGGTCGGCAAGGCGATGCGGTAATGCGCAAGGCGATAAAAAGCCTTCCTGCCGAGCAGCAGGAAGTCATTCGCCGCTCCTTTTTCGAAGATGAACCTCATTCG
>CAYPFE010000413.1:0-3194 GCA_964409895.1 uncultured Novosphingobium sp. | reverse complement strand
ATGGCACGGTCGAATGACCCTTCTCCCGGTGCATCCCAGGCGACTTCGAAGCAGGTTTTCGGCCTGTTCGCGCCGAGTTCGTTCAACAGGGAACGGAAGTCGATGCCGGCGAAGCTATCGGTATGGACAAGCGCGGCGACACCTGCCCTCTCCAGCACCACCCCGACCTCTCCGGCCTTGAAGCGCGTGCTGAGCGGCACGGCAATTGCGCCCGCCGCCTGCACGCCGAGGCAGGCCACCGCCCATTCGACGCAGTTGGGCAGCCAGATACCGACGCGATCGCCCTTGTTCATGCCGGCGCGAACCAGCGCGGCGGCAAAGCCGCGCATCGCCTTCGCGAACTCGCCATAGGTGAGGCTGCGCCGCCGGTCCGCCAGCGCCGGATGATATGGGCGCGTTGCTGCCGTCTCCAGAAGCTGGTGGGGTATGGTGCCCGCCATCGGGTTCTAATCGAGCCCCATGAATTCGCGCAACGCCCGGTGGAAGTTCGACACCGATCCTTCCTGGTGCGGATTGAGCGTCGCACCTCGAAACCCGCGCGACTTCATGCCGTCGTTCACGGCCTGCAAGTTGGCGAAGTCTTCCTCGAGGAATTCGCACTGGCCCTTGAAAGCCTCGAAACCTTCGTAGATTTCGTTCGCGGCATCCGGCTCCTCGCCCGGCGCGAAGCGGCCGAAGGACCAGATGTCGAAGATGCAGGCGTCGCGGTCGTGGCGGTCGGGCCGGATGCGGTACCACAGCGCTCCGTCCATTGTCGGCAGGACGATGGAATTGGGGAACAGGTGCCAGTCGGTGCCGGTGGCGTAGAGGTTCTGCATCGTCATCGTCGCCGGAGCCTTCGCCCCGCGCTTCTCTATCTCCTCGCGGTTGTATTGGAACAGCAGGGCGGCCATTGCGCCGGGATCGGTATCCTCAGGCAGGTCGAGCAGCCTCTCGCTCGCCGCCAGCGCCGGGTCGAGCGTCATCGCGTGGAGCGTTCGGTGCAGGTGGCGGTTGTTGGCCCAGATATGTTCGGCCATGGTCTTCGCCCTGACCCACTTGCCCCGCTCGTCCTTGTATTCGGAAAAGCCGCCCTTGCCTTCGGTGAAGAAGATCGAGTGGCGGCCGGTCTTAGCGGTCGGCGAACGCGACGGCCAGTAATTGATGCCGCAGGTGTGGGTCGCGCCGGAGTGATAGCCCTCGTTGAAGGCCTCGGCGACGACTTTCCAGTTCACCGGTGCCAGCAGCGTCTTCCAGAAGACCGGGCGCATCTCGTCGAAATGGAACGGGGCGAGGACTTCGGTCGCCTGGCCAAGCCAGCTTTCGAGCGGCTCGCAATCCGGGTCCAGGTTGAGCCACACCCAGCCGCCCCAGCGTTCCAGCCGCACCTTCGGGATAGAGAGCTTCGACCGGTCGAACGCTGGGCAGCCCTCCCAGTCGTCCTCCATATAGACCGTGTGCAGCTCGCCCTCGCGGGTATACTGCCAGCCGTGGAACCGGCAGGCGAGCGTCGGCCCGACGCGGCCCTTTGCTTCGTCGCGCAGCTTGCGGCCGCGATGCTGGCAGACATTGTAGAAAGCCGCGAGATCGTCGGCGCCCTCGCCTGTGCGGACGATGAGGATCGAATCGTCGAGGATTTCGTAGTTGACGAAATCGCCCGGCACTTGGAGTTCGCTCTCGCGGGCTGCCATGTGCCAGATCTTCGGCCACAGGTGCTCGCGCTCGGCTGTGTCCCATGCGGGATCGGTGTATTCGCTCGCGGGGATGAAGATGTCGTCCACTGGGGCAGGAACGGGCGGCATATCGGTCATGGTTTGCTCCGCGCGGCGGGGTGGCATTCCTGCCAAGGGTCACGTCAACGATTGATGGAAATGGCAGCCTGTCCAGTCAAGCAGCAACCGCAATTTTGCCGGTTTGCCATGGCCGATACGCTGGTCTAGCAATTGCGCCTTCAATGCGGAGAACCTCATGACAAGGCTTACAACCGACGACTGGTGTTCGGTCCAGGAATTCTGGGCCAACTACTGCTGGCTGATCGACGAGGGCGAGAGCGAAGCTTGGGCTTCGCTGTGGGCCGCAGACGGCGTCTTCACCGGCGTCGCCCCCCAGCCGCTGGTCGGTCATGACAGTCTGGTCGCCTTTGCCATGGGCGTCTACGAATCGAACGACAACGGGCAGCTGCGCCACGCCGCCGTCAACCTGACCTGCGAATACGGGGACGACCGCGACATGGTGAAGGCCCGGTTCTACAATTTCGTCACCCTGTGGGGCGGCCTGCCCGATGCCGGCAACCGCGTCATGGCGATCTGCGAGGCATCGCTCGCCCGCGCCGGCGAGGGCTGGGTATTGAAGTCGAACACGGTTCGCTCGCTGACGCCCTGACCGGCTGCCTGCAAGATGACTGCGATCTGCCCATCGCTGCCCGAGGGCCGGCCGCTCGAGATATCGGACCGCCAAGTGATCGACAACGCGCTGGGCGAGAGCGGATTTGTCCCGTCCGAATACTGCTTCGCCAACCTGTTCCTGTTCCGCCACAGGCACCGCTACCGGATCTGCGATGAGCCGGTGCCGCACCTCCGGGGCATCACCTATGACGGCGAGGTGCATGCCCTGCCGCTCGTCGACCTCGATAGAGGTATCGCAGATGCGCTGCTCGCAAGCGAAGTCACCTGCCTCTATCCCTTCGCCGCTGAAACCGAAGCGCAGGCCGCCGGACTGGGCCTTTCCTGCGGCTTCAATCCTGCCGACAGCGACTACTGGTACGATGCATCAGAGCTGATGACGCTGACGGAAGCAGGCGACCGTCGCCGCCAGGCTACGACGTTCGAAACCGCACATGCCCCCCGCATCGAGCAATGGTCCGGCGCGGCTGGCCATGCCGCACTGAAGGTGTTGCAAGGCTGGCTTGCCGATGTCGGGCGGGAGCGAGATGCAACCGACTTCGCCGAATGCAAGGAGGCGATCGCACTGATGCAGGAACTGGGCCTGGAAGGACGGCTTGTTCGTATCGGAGGTGGGCAACCCGTGGCCTTCCTGATCGCCAGCGCGCGCGCCGACGGGGTGCGCGTCGTCCATTTCGCCAAGGGCAGGCGCGCGCATTCCAACGCCTATCCCTGGATGTTTGCACGCTATGCCGGCGAAAAGGGCGCGCGCTGGTGCAATTTCGAGCAGGACCTCGGCAACCCGGGCCTGGCACAATCCAAGCGGGCTTACGG
>CAYPFE010000412.1:0-3195 GCA_964409895.1 uncultured Novosphingobium sp. | reverse complement strand
GACGACGGCATCGAGCCACGCGAGGGCGGCTTCGTCGTGCGCGTCAAGGTGACGATCGAGGATACAAAATTCACCGTCGACTTCACCGGTACCGACCGCCAGGCGAAGGGCGCGATCAACGCGGCGGTGTCCCAGACCATGTCCGGCGTGCTGTTCGCGCTGCGCTGCCTGATCGATCCGACGATACCATTGAACGACGGCTGCTATGTGCCGGTCGAGATGATCCTGCCGCCCGGCACGCTGGTCAATCCGGACATGCCGGCCGCCGTCAATTCGCGCATCGCCACGATTGGGGCGATCACCGATGCGATCCTCGACGCGATGTCAGGCGTCTATCCCGAGAAAAGCGTCGCCGCGTCCTGCAGCGTCCATGTCAGCACGCCGACAGGGCGCGATCCCAAGACCGGTAGGCCGTGGATATTTATTTCCGCGATCAACGGCGGCGGCGGCGCGCGCGTCGGCAAGGATGGGGTCGATTGCGCCGGCGGGCCGCTCATCATCCAGGGCTTCGGCGGCGCCGGTACGCCCACGGAGACGCTGGAGATGGAATATCCGATCCTCGTCGAACGCGTCGAGATGTGGACCGATTCGGGCGGTGCAGGGGAGTTTCGCGGCGGCGTCGGCTCGCTGCGCGATATCCGCATGCTGTCGGACGGAATGGTGACCGCGCGCATCGCCGACCGTTCGATCTTTCCGCCGCGCGGCATCAACGGCGGCTCGCCGGGAAAGGGCGGCCAATGGATCGTGAACCGGGGAACACCCGAGGAGAGGGTGCTGCCGCCCAAGATCACCAACCATCCCTTCAAGGCCGGCGATGTGCTGACCATGGCGGGATCGGGCGGCGGCGGCGTCGGCAATCCCTTGGCCCGCGATCCGGCGGAAGTTCTGGCTGACGTTCAGGAGCACAAGGTCAGCATCGCGGCGGCCCGGGAACGCTACGGCGTCGCCGTTCGCGACGAGACCGGCAACGAGGCGCTGGCTGAAATCGACGAGGAAGAAACCCGCAGGCTGCGGCAAGCCGGAGCCGGCAGAGCATGAGCGCAGCGGACTATTTCGTCGGAATAGATATCGGCGGCACCTTCACCGATGTGATCCTAGCCGAGCAGAACAGCCACCGCCTGTTCGCCGCCAAGCGGTTGACGACGCCCGACAATCCCTCGCAGGGGGTGATCGCGGCGCTCGGCGATGCATTGGAACAGGCCGGGATCGGCGCGGACTCGCTCGCCCGGCTGGTTCACGCGACCACGCTTGCCACCAACCTCATCCTCGAGGGCAAGGGCGCACGCGTCGGCTATGTTACCACGGCAGGCTTCGGCGATTTGCTGCAGATGGGCTGGGGCATCCGGTCCGGCGCGGACCGCTACGATTTGATGATCGGAGAAGCCTCGCCACCCGTTGAACGTACGCTGACCGTGGAGGCCCGCGAGCGGCTGGACTGGCGCGGCGAGGTACTGACCCCGCTCGACGAGGAGGCACTGGCGGGCGAAGTGCGCAAGCTCGCGGCGCAGGAGCCCGAAGCCTATGCCGTCTGCCTGATGCATTCCTACGCCAATCCGGAGCACGAGCGCAGGGCCGCCGAGATCATCCGGCGCGAGAGCCCCGGCGCCTATGTCGCACTCTCAAGCGAGGTCTGGCCCCAGTTCCGCGAGTTCGACCGTGCGGTGACGACGGTGATGTCCGCTGCGGTCGGCCCGCTGATGTCGGGCTATCTCGAAGGCCTGGAAAGCGCGCTTGGCGACATGGGCACGCTCGCGCCGCTGCAGATCATGCAATCCAATGGCGGCGTCATGTCGGCCTCGGCAGTCGCGACCAAGCCGATCCAGAGCATCGAATCCGGGCCAGCCGCTGGCGTCATCGGCGCGGCGCATTCGGGCATGCTCTATGGCTGCCCCGACGTCATCGCCTTCGACATGGGCGGAACCACCGCCAAGGCCGCGCTGGTGACAGGCGGCAAGCCGACGATCGTCCATGGCTTCATGGTCGGCGGCAAGGCGAGTTCGGCGGGCAAGCGCCGCGCTGGCGCGGGCTTCCCGGTGGCGATCCCGGCGATAGATCTTGCCGAGGTCGGCGCGGGCGGCGGATCCATCGCCTGGGTCGATGCAGGGGGCCTGCTGCAGGTCGGCCCGCAGAGCGCCAGCGCCTCGCCCGGCCCGGCCTGTTACGGCCTCGGCGGCGAGCTGCCGACCGTCACCGATGCCGACCTCGTGCTCGGCTATTTCGATGCCGACTATTTCCTTGGCGGCAGGATGCCCGTCTATCCCGAGCTGGCGCGCGAAGCGATCGAGCGGCATGTCGCGGCACCGCTCGGCATGGATGTCGCGGCTGCTGCGAGCGGGATCCACCAGATTATCAACGCCAACATGGCCGCCGCCGTGCGGCTGGTGACGGTCGAACGCGGGCACGACCCGAGCGAGTTCAGCGTCATCGCCTCGGGCGGCGCGGGCCCCGCGCATATCGTCGAGGTGGTCGAGGAGTTCAAAGTCCGTTCGGTCATCATCCCGGGCACGCCGGGCCTCGCGTCCGCCGCCGGTCTGCTGGTGACCGACATGACCGCCGATTTCGTGCGCACCCAGGTGATGGAGCCCGGCAGCCTCGATGCACCGGCAGCCAACGCGATCTTCGCGGAGATGGAGGCGAAAGGCCTCGCAGAAATGCGCGGCAACGGCCTCTCCGACAACGCGATCCGGATCGAACGCCATGTGGATGCACGGTTCCAGGGCCAGGGCCACGAACTTTCGGTGCCGGTCCATGGGGACGAGCTTGACGAGGAAGACCTCGCCAGCGTGCAGGAGAAGTTCCGCGACCTCTACGAAAAGAGCTACGGAATCCGTCAGGCCTATCCGGTCCAGCTCGTCAATTTCCGCTGCCGCGTCACGGGGGTGGTTCCCAAGCTGGAATTCGCGCGCCATGCCCCGCTTGCAGGCGGTCCGGAGCGCGCGCTCAAAAAGCCACGTCCGGTGCATTTCCGAAGCGCAGGCGGCTATGTCGACACGCAGGTCTATGCACGGAACCGGCTTGGCGCCGGCGACGTGCTCGCCGGACCGGCGGTGATCGAGGAACCCGATTCGACGACCATAGTCCCGCCAGGCTATCGTGCCTCGGTGGGCGACTACCTGCAGCTGGTGATCGAGAGGAACTGAGGGGATTCACATGGCCGGAACACCAGATCACGCCGATCTTACGCTCGCGCCCTTT
>CAYPFE010000411.1:0-3199 GCA_964409895.1 uncultured Novosphingobium sp. | reverse complement strand
TTTGGATCAGCGCTCTGGTTGAACCGCCGTCGGTCCGTGCCCTGCGTGGAGAACGTGTTGCCCTCAATCGCGTAGGGCAGACGGTCCCTGGCACCAGTCCTGCTGTTCTTCGCGGCGCGGAATGCCTGCAGGTCGAAACCCGTAAACATCCCGTAGAAAACGGTGTTTCCAACGAAGTTGTTGATGAACCAGCGGGGGGCGAGGGCCAGCACTCCGCCTCGCCAGGCCTCCAAGAACGAGTCGTAGTAGATCTGCCACTGCGAAGGGTTCCTAAACAGCCAGGCAACGTGCTCCGCAACCGGCTTGGGGAACACGTAAACCAGTGTCCGCTCTCCAGACGACACGGTGTCGCTAACCCTGTCGGCGGCGATCTTTGTTCCGCTTCCCGGCGCAAAGCCAGAGCTGTCGTTGCCGGTGAGCAGTCGAGCTTCGGCGCGTTCAAAATCCGAGACTGGGATAAAGCCCCAGTCGTCTCCGAGGTTCTTGGCAGCCGCCTCGGTCAGGACAGCGATCTGGCCAAACTCGGTACGGGCAGCAAAGCGCTCCAGCAAGGTCCCCATGAACTGCTGGTTTGCCAGTCCGCGCGAGATCTCGTCCCAGGTGCGCAGCACCGGCTGCGTGCCGATCTGCTGGGCTGCCCGCGCGGACAGAGTTCCGGTGGTCCTGACGATCGGGACCATCTGCCCAAAGCCGCTGACGGCCTGCTTGCGCTTCTGCTTGTCGGACTTGCGCCGGCTGCGAACCCCGATTGCTGTGTCGCGGACGTACACCGCGTCGACCGTCGGGACCCTTGACAGCAAGCGCTCTGCGTTCAGCGCTTCACGGAGCGCGACGTTCCTTGGGTCCGACGTGTCCTTCAGCAGCTTGTCAAGAGTTTCCCAGTCAACAGTTCCGTCCACGTTGATGGGGAGCTTGCCCTTGAGCCGCTCCTCAACAGCCTGGCCGATGATCCCAAGGACGACAGAGTCGCCGTCGCCGCGCTTGAGCAGCTTGGGGGAGAGGCTGCCCCAGGACACGGCTCCGGTGCGGACAAGCTCCACTGCGAGCTGCGCGTTCGGGTTTTTGCGGTTTTCACCGCTGGTCAAGATCTTGACAATCTTCTTCTTGGTGCCCGACGGAAGGTCCGAGCTGGACAGTCCAAGCTCAAAGAACAAGCGCGGGTTCCTGGCACCGGAAGCAAGGAATGCAGCCTCCTTGCTTGCCCTCGGAACCCTGTCGCCCTTCAGGGGGCCAGGACCTTCGATTGCCCGCCAATCACCAGGGTCGCTGAGCGATCCACGCTGTACCTCTGGCTCGTCCACCTTGCGGGTTGTGTCGCGCAGCGGCGTTTGCCAGCCGTTTGCCCTTGCCCTGGTCAGCCAAGAGCTCTCTTCAATCATGAGTGAGCCCTGGCCGAGCCACCTGTCGTAAAGCCGCCACTGCTCCCGCGAGCGGTTCGTGTACTGCGCAGTGACACCGCCACGCTTGTTCGGGCGGACGGCGCGACGGTTTTCGGGAGTCATGCCTCGAACCCTGGGGTTCGAGCTTACGGAACCCTCTGGCAGTCGTGCGCGGCTGCGCTGGAAGCCAGCAGCAGCCAGGGCGTCAAGCAGGTCCTTCTCTGTGGTCTTGCCCTTGCGGAACTTGCCGCCGCCAACCTGGACCATGTCAGCAAGTCGGTCGAAGTACAGCACCATTTCGGCAAGGTCCGGCGGGACGTCAACAATAAAGACGCGCTTTCCGTTCTTGTCCTTGGTAAGGATCGCGCTTACGTCAAGGTCGCCCTTCTCGTCAAGCTCAAGCTTGCGCGTGTTCCCCTTCAGGTCGGTGAACTCGAAATCCCTGAAGATCACGCTGAGCAGCTGCTCACGCAACCACCGCTTGCGCTTTGACGGCGGCACCAAGCGCCGCTCTGTGGACTCCCGGTGAAGCTGCAGTCTCCGCACGATCGGACTTTCCAGCGGGCGGTCAGCAGCCGCCACTGGAGCTTCCGGCTCTGCGGTGCGCCTTGACCTTGAAGCGCCAATAGGCCGCTCCCGGAGACCGACGTCCGGCACCTGGTCGGCGGCTTTCTCGCCAAGCTCCCTGCGCAGGGCTTCTGCCTGGCGACGCTGGCGCGGAGTCAGTTCCGCAAACTTGTCCGGGTCGCGCAAGAACGCGCCTGCGACCTCGTCGACCGTACCGTCCTCGCGGACCTGACGGCGCGGGTTCTTGCGACCTTCGATCGAGGACCTTGGAACGACGACTACCTGGAGCTTCCCGCCCTCTGCGTTTTCAAGAACGGCAGCCAGGCTCGGCGGCACCTTGTCGAAGGTGCGCTCAGATCGCCTCTTCGCCTTGCCCTCTCCAGTAACCTCAAACGGTGGGGTTTCTCCAACGTGCCAGCGCGTGGACTTGGAGCCGTCAGCACTAACGACGCGGTACAGCGCGACACGCGAGGTCTTGCTTGCAAGCACACGCTTTGCTGTACCCGCCTCTGCGGCAAGCAGCAGTTCAGCGTCGCGCCTGACTGAGGTCGACGCCTGGCCACCCTTCTTGTCGCGGAGCCTGCCCTTCGCAAGGAGCTCCAGGGTGCGCCGCGGCTCAGCGCTCACGCGATCTGCATGGTGTGTCAACAGCCAGTCGCGTGCGACAATGCCGACGGTGTCCTCAGAGCCCTTGCGGCCAGCAAACTCAAGCTTGTCGAAAACCCCAGTGGCGGTGACCTTACGGGTGCCAAGGTTTGCCTTCAGCTCGTCCCAGACTTCAGGAACCACCACACGACCGCCGGGGCCTGCGTCGGGAACGTTCTCGGCACCGCCGTACGTTGCCCTCTGGCCAAGCGTCCGCCGCTCACCAGCAACATCGCGGTAGTTGACGCGCCCAAGCTCGGGTGGGGCAAACTGACGAAGCTTGGAGTCGGTCTCGTACGCTGCATCTACGGCATCGCGCAGCCTTCGCGTTCTCTTTGAGGTGCCGGAAAGGTCGAGCACTTCGTCTGGCAGCGCAGCGATTGCCTCAAGCTGGTCGCGGTTCTCGATCCACGCAAACGGGTTCTGGTCGTTGAACTTCTTGAACTCCTCGAAGTTCTCTCGTGCAGCAGCAACGTAGGCGTCGCGCAGCTCGCGCGGGGTGACCTCGCGGCCGTCCACAAGGCGTGGCTTGCCAGTCTTGGGGTCGTTGGGCGCAAGAACACCGGAAATGTGCAGGCCGAAGGCAAGCGCAGCCTCCTGGTCCCTAG
>CAYPFE010000410.1:0-3217 GCA_964409895.1 uncultured Novosphingobium sp. | reverse complement strand
AAGTCTCCAGCGCGAGATCGGCCATCTTCGGGCTGAAATTGCCGGTATCGATGTCCTGGACCAGCGCGCGGGCCGCTTCGGCCTCGCCCATCCTCAGCAGTAGCCCGACTCGCAGCGCGGCGAAGTCGACAGGCTGCATGCCTGCCGGCGCGTCCATCCTCGAAGCCAGCGCACGGCGCAGCAGAATATGCCCCCAGCGCGATACCAGCCTGCCGCGATTCTTCGCCAAGGCCTTGCGGACCAGCGAGCCACGCGCGAGAGCCACCGAATTGGCCGCGAACCCGCCCTCTTCGGCGTTGAGAAGGCCGACCTGCTCCATCGAGCGGCGGGCGGCTGGCGGAATGTCGAACTTCGGCTTGATGTCGAGAATCTCTTCGAACTCGTCCGGGGTCATCTCCTCGAGCTCTTCAAGACTGGGCAGCCGGGACAGGAAGGCGCTGACACCCGCCGCATTCGACCCAGATTGCGCGGTGCCGGTACCGGATTGAGGGAGCGGCTGCACGACCGGAGCGGAGGTGCTGCGCGGTGAAGATGCCGCCGGCGCGGAACGGGGCGCCGGAGCGGGTGCCGGGGCAGGCGCTGGCCTGTCGAATCCAGGCGGCAGCAGTGATTCGGGCCCGCTCTGGGCCAGCGCCCAGGCCGATGTCGCCGCCAGCATAACGCCAGCCAGGATGCGCACAGTCCTCATGCCGGCATCTCCGGAACCGGGACAGGTTCGGAAATCTCGCGAAGCGGTTCCTCCCCGCCATCGAGCCACGCATAGACTATGACGATGAGCACGATCACGACCACGGCAGCCAAAATGCGGTTCCTGCCTTTCACAACCGTCACTTCCATTCCTTCACCGGTGCTTGCGCTGCGACCTAGCCCAACTATAGGCTGCCCTGCAATGGACGTTACCAACAAGCAGCCGGGCCAAGTGGACACCAGGGAACTCGCCAGACGGATAGACAGGCCGATCGTGCTGGTCGGGATGATGGGCGTCGGCAAGTCGAGCGTCGGCAGGCGGATCGCAGCCGCACTCGATTGTCCGTTCGCCGATGCCGACGATGCTATCGAGGAATCCGCGCAGATGTCGATCCCCGAAATCTTCGACCAGTTCGGCGAGGACTATTTCCGCGACGGGGAACGACGCGTCATAGCCCGGCTGATCGAAGAGGACGGCGGCTGCAAGGTCATCGCCACCGGCGGCGGCGCCTTCTGCAACGAGGAGACCCGCGCGCTGATCCTCGACAAGGCGATCGCCGTCTGGCTCGACAGCGACATCGACACGCTGGTCGAACGCACCAGCCGCAAGAGTAACCGCCCGCTGCTGAAGCAGGGCAACCCGCGTGAAATCCTGACACAGCTGCGCGACGAGCGGAAAGGCGCCTATTCGCAGGCGCCGGTCCATGTGCTGAGCGGCAAGGGACCGCACAGCGATACCGTCAAGAAGGTGCTGAAAGGTGTCGCGCAATGGCTGTAGTCCCCGTCGATATCGCCGGACGCCCCTACGAGGTGCGGATCGAGGCCGGACTGCTGGCAGAGCTCGTCCCCCATTGCCGGGGACTGCTGCGCAAGCGGGATGTGCCGGTCGTTAGCGATGCCAACGTCCACGGCCTATGGGGCGACGTGGTCGAGAGTGCGCTTCGAGCCCACGGCCACGAACCGCATTGGCGCATCCTTCCCCCCGGCGAGCAGACCAAATCATGGTCCGAACTATCAGGCCTTGTCGAGTGGATGCTGGAACTCGGAGTGGAGCGCGGAGATCACGTCCTTGCGCTCGGCGGCGGAGTTATCGGCGACCTTACGGGATTTGCCGCCGCGATCCTCAAGCGCGGCTGCCGCTTCATCCAGCTGCCAACAACCCTGCTGGCGCAGGTCGATTCTTCCGTCGGCGGCAAGACGGCGATCAATACGGCAGCCGGCAAGAACCTCGTCGGCGCGTTCCACCAGCCCGCGCTGGTGCTCGCCGACCTCGCGGTGCTCGACACCCTGCCTGAACGCGAGCTGCTCGCGGGCTATGCCGAGGTGGTGAAATACGGCCTGCTGGGCGATGCTGACTTTTTCGCATGGTGCATGGAGTACGGTGAGACGATGCTTTCCGGAGACGTCGCCCTGCGGGAATATGCGGTCGCGCACAGCGTCGCCGCCAAGGCGCGGATCGTCGCGGCGGACGAACGCGAGACCAGCGGCGTGCGGGCGCTGCTCAACCTCGGCCACACCTTCGGCCATGCGCTGGAAGCGGAGACGGGATACTCGCCGGACCTGCTGCATGGCGAGGCGGTGGCGGCGGGAATGGTGCTGGCGGCGCGCTATTCGGCGCGGCGCGGCCTGATGCCGAAGGCGAGCGCGGAGTATGTCGCCAGCCACTTCGCCGGCGTCGGCATGCGTTCGGAACTGGCCGAACTCGGCCTCACTTGCGGCGGCGAGGGCCTCGTAAAGCACATGCTGCACGACAAGAAGATGGAAGCGGGCACGCTTCCCTTCGTGCTGATGAAGGGCATCGGCCACGCCTTTCTAGACCGCGAAGTCGATCTGGCGGACGTGGCGAAGTTCCTCGACGAAAAGCTGGCAGGGTGATCACCCGAACAGCGCGATAGATTGCATTCCCGCCAGCATCGCCTCGCCATCGGCGTTCCAGATCGTCTCGTCCTGGCTGGTGCAGCCGCGCTCGGCATGGTCCCCTGTCGAACGCAGCAGCCACCAGCCGTCCCGCGTTTGCGGCAGCGGCGTCAGCAGGTTGACCTGCCACTGCATGGTGCTGACCGGCACCGAGGGCGCCATCAGCGGGCCGGCCCCCGGCGGCGTTGCGTCGGCCACCAGCAGAAGTTCCACCATCGGGTCGAGCCCGGAGCGCTCGCGCGCCCGCACCCACCAGCAGATTTCCGGGCGCTTTTCGGTGCGGCGTGGGAGCCCGTGGCGCACTTCGAAATGGGTCTTAAGGAAGATTGGAGAGTGCTCATGAAACTTGAACTCCGCCGCATCCTCGACGGGAATGAGATCGCTCGGCGGCACCAGCCCGTGAATGGTGAGCGTGCTCTCGACCGGCCCCATGAAAACGAAATTTGCCGCCAGTCCTAGCCCCTGTTCCCCCGTGATCTCCGCTGAAACCCAGGTCGCGTTCTTGCCCTGCCTGAGGACCCGCGCCTGGGCTTCGACCTCCCCGTAGAGCGGCGCGATCATGCTCAGCTGCGCCGAACGCAGCGGCGGCAGGTCGGCCCCGCCAGCGCGCATC
>CAYPFE010000409.1:0-3219 GCA_964409895.1 uncultured Novosphingobium sp. | reverse complement strand
CCAGCGGGCGCGGCTTCGCGCTGGCGGTTGCGCTGTGCGGCACCAGCGTCGGTTCGATGGTGACGCCGATCCTCACCAATACCTTGATCGACAGCTTCGGCTGGCGCCTCGCCTATGTGTTCACGGGCGCCATTTGGGTGGCGGTAGTGCTGCCGCTGGTCCTGTTTGGCTTCTACGGCGCGAACGACAAACACAGGGTCAAAACGAAGGAACAACCGGAGGCCGTACCCGCGGCGGCGCTCTCCGGCCTGTCGGCGCGTGAGGCCCTGCTCTCCGCCAAGTTCGCGATGGTCGCCACCGCCGCCTCGGTGATCTCCATGTGCAGCGTGGCAATGACGGTCAATCTCGTGCCGATCTTCTCCGAAGACGGAATTAGCCGCGAGACTGCAGCCTGGATCGCCGGCGTCACCGGCGTCTCAGGCATCGCGGGCAAACTGGTGGGCGGCTGGCTGATAGATCGCTTCAATGCCGGGATAATCGTCGGGACCATGACGGCGATGCCCGCTTTTTCCGCTCTGCTGATGATATTCTTTCCCGGAGACATCCCCGTTTCCATAGCAGCGGTCGCGCTGCTCGGCTTTGCGCTGGGCGTCGAGTTCGACGGGGTCGCCTACCTGACCGGCCGCCATTTCGGCCTGCGCAATTTCGGCCTTATTTACGGGACCATCGCGGGCCTTGTCGCGCTGTTGAGCGGGATCGGGCCGGTGCTCGCCAACCATGCCTACGACGTCACCGGCTCCTACCTGCCGATGTTGTGGGCGGTAGTACCCCTCGCACTCATGTCCGGCTTGCTGTTCCTGGTCCTGGGCCCCTATCCCGATGAGTCAGATAATCCTGCAAGCGAACATTGATTCCCACGCCCCACGTCCTAAATTGCCTTCATCTGAAAGGAACTGGAGCCTCACACGGTGAACACTCTCAAGACGGGTATGCTGCTGGCGGCGCTGACGGCGCTGTTCATGGTGCTCGGCCTGATGATCGGCGGCAGGGGCGGGATGATGATTGCCCTGCTGGTCGCGGTGGGCATGAACTTCTTCGCCTACTGGAACGCCGACAAGATCGTGCTGCGGATGCACGATGCGCGCGAGGTCGATGCGCGAACGGCTCCCGAATTCCATTCCATGGTTGCCGAACTCGCCCGGCGCGCCGGACTGCCAATGCCGAAAGTGTACATCGTCGAGAGCCCCAATCCCAACGCCTTCGCCACCGGCCGCAATCCCGAAAACGCGGCGGTCGCGGCGACCACCGGCTTGCTCGACATGCTTACCGCTGAGGAAGTGGCGGCGGTGATGGCGCATGAGCTTGGCCATGTGAAGAACCGCGACACGCTGGTGATGACGATGGTCGCGACGATTGCCGGCGCGATCTCGATGATCGCCAATTTCGGCCTGTTCTTCGGCGGCAATCGCCAGAACCCGATCGCCGCCATCGCCGCCGTGATCATGGCGCCGATCGCCGCGATGATCGTGCAGATGGCGATCAGCCGTACTCGCGAGTATGGTGCTGACCGCGCAGGCGCCGAGATCAGCGGCAACCCGATGGCGCTGGCGACGGCGCTCGCCAAGATCGCCGGCCCCGCAAAGCACACGCCCAGCCACGCGGCAGCACGCAATCCCGCCGCCGCCCAGCTCTACATCGTGCCCGCAGGCGTATCGGAGCTGTTCTCGACGCACCCGGCGACGGAAAAGCGCATCGAGCGGCTGCAGGACATGGCCGGAGGCGGTGGCGCAAGCCTTGCCGGTGCGCCGCGCAGGCGTTCAGCTCTCGATCCGCACAGCCGAGGCTGACAGATATCCCGATCCGGGCTATCTCCTCGCGAAACGACCGGGAGAGCCCCATGAAGATCACCAGACTCGACGCCCCGGAAACGCGGGGTGGAGAACAGCCGCTATGGGATGCACGCGAGCAGGCACTCTATTACATCGACAATTTCGGCAAGAAGGTCTGCCGTTACCATCCCGAGAGCGGCGAGGCCCGGACGTGGGAAACGCCGAGCGTCGTCACCAGCCTGGCGCTGCGCGAAGGTGGCGGCGCCATCATCACCATGCGCATCGGCATCCATCTGCTCGATCTCGAAACGGGCGAGTTTGACCCGGTCCGTCCCTTCCCGGAGCCGCCGCCCATCGTCTACAACGATGCCAAGGCCGACAGCCGCGGCCGCTGGCTGATCGGCGGCAGCACCGCGCAGGCGCAAGCGCCAACGCCCAACGGCGGCCTATACCGGCTCGATCCCGACCGCAGCCTGACGAAGCTCGACAGCGGCATTCATTTCTCCAACAGCCCCTGCTTTTCGCCCGACGAAACGACTTTCTATTTCTCGGACAGCTGGATCAATCACTGCTACGCCTATGATTACGACATCGAGACAGGCGCGGTCGCCAACCGCCGCCTGTTCGTCGACACCACCGACCTCGGCGGGGTGCCGGACGGAGCGACGGTCGATGCCCAGGGCCTTGTCTGGATCGCAATCTACGGCGGAGGCAAGATCGCGGCATTCGATCCCGCCGGCATGCTCCAGCAAGTGATAGACTTTCCGATCAAGCTGGTCTCCAGCGTCAGCTTCGGCGGACCGGACCTCGACCGCCTCTACGTCACCACCATTGCCGAAGCGGTGCATGGCGAGCCGGAGGAACCGGGCGCGGGCAGCGTCTATGTCGTCGAGGGCCTTGGCATGCACGGCTTGCCGGAAAAGCGCTACGGCGGTTGAGTCCTTGCCCGTAGGTGCAAGTGCCGGCACCCGCGAATCATTGCGCACAGGCCATGGTGCTGTACAAGCGTTCAACGAACCGAACCGCAGTTTGAGAGGTGCAAGAGTGCTTAAGTCAGCCGATGGTGGCCTGAGGAACGTCCCGTTTCCGGTCGAAGATCCCGAGCGCATTCCGGTCCAGCGCTACTACGACGAGGAATTCTACAAACTGGAGCTCGAGCACCTCTGGCCGCATGTCTGGCAGAACGCCTGCCGGCTCGAGCAGATCCCCGAGGTCGGCGACTGGATCGAATATACCAATGTCGGCTACTCGATCATCGTCGTGCGCACCAATGACGGCATCAAGGCTTTCCACAACGCCTGCCGCCATCGCGGCGTGCCCTTCGCCGGTGGTTCCACCGTCGATTCGACCCATGGCACCGCCCACGGCAATTGTGCCAAAACCGGCTTCGTCTGCCCGTTCCTCGGCTGGCGCTGGAACATGGATGGCGCGAACACCTTCGTTTACGGCA
>CAYPFE010000408.1:0-3220 GCA_964409895.1 uncultured Novosphingobium sp. | reverse complement strand
GGACGATGCCGCTTGCCGAGTCGGTCATGTATCGGCTGGGCTTCGATTTCTTGGATGGCGACGACAGTTTGCAGAGCGAGGCAGAGCGCGAGGCGGGATATGTGACCGCCCGCAGGACAGAGGATAGCGCAGATGGCTAGGGCAACACTAAAGGCACGCGCAACGCTCGACTCGCGGGACTTCAACACGAAGCTGACCAAGATGGGTCAGAACGTCGATGCCTTTGGCTCTGGCACGCTGGCGCGACTTGGCGGGGCCATTGGCGGCGCGTTTGCGGTTGGCGCTGTTACGCGGTTCGCCCGGACCCAACTTGAGGCGGCAGACCGCACGGCCGATCTCGTTTCAATTTTGGGCGTATCTGCCGAGGCCTTTCAGGCGTTGGAGGTCTCGGCTCTAAAGTACGGCGGCACCATTGCCCAGATAGAAAAGGGCGTGCAGGTATTGCGCCGCGCTCAGGGCGAGGCGATACAGGGCACGAAAGAATACGCGGACTCTTTCAAGCGGCTAGGGATCACGCAAGACGAACTGTCAAAGCTGGGCACCGAAGACCTTTTAGACCGAGTGGCGCGAGGGTTCGTGAACGCCGAAAATGAGGCGTCTGCGCTCGCCGACATTCAAGCCATTCTCGGCCGCAGCGGGATAGAGCTCGCGGGCGTGCTGCGCGAGGTGGGCGAGGATGGTTTGCAGACCGTTATCGACAAGGCGCGCGAGGCGGGGCAGATCCTCAGCAATGAGATGGTGCAGCAACTCGCGGACATTAATAATCAGCTTGAACTCATGGAAAAGCGCGCCAGCGCCACGGCCACAACTACCGTAGTCGGAAGCGTCAACAAGCTGGCCGCCGGATATCGCAATCTCATGTCGGCGCTTTCGGGAGGCAGTAAGACATTCGAGAACGTGCTGCTTACCGCAACGGGGGGCACCACGCTTTTAGCTATAGGGAAGCTGCTGGGCTTTGTTGACAAGTCGCGCCGCGCTGCCGCCGAGATGACGGGCGCGGATTCGCCAGACGCACCGGATGCCGCCGCGCAGATATCGCAAACCGTGCTAGATCGCGCCGCGTCGATTAGGGCCGCCGCCGCGCAGAGAATGGGAGGCGTGACCGTTAGCGCGCCACGGGCAGCCGACCGACTCTCAACTATCGGCGGCTTTGTCGGCGCGCAGACTTCGCCCATGCAAGGCGCAATGGAGCGCGCGGCTAAGGCCGCAGAGATCAGCGCCAAGGCCGACGAAAAGCTAACGCAACTTGCCGAGAAAAACGGCCTAACGCTTGAAGAAATCCGCACGGCACTGGAGGAGTAGAGATGGCAGTCGTCGTAATAGGAAACACAGGTTATACGCTGGTGCGCGAGACGCCCGAGTATCGGCAGGGCCAGGGCTGGACCCTTCGCGCCGTGTACGAGGGACCGGAGGCTGGATTCGAGACGCAGATCGCAACGCTGCTAGCGGAAGATCCCCCGCCGATTGGAATATCAACGCAGCGAAATGCGCCTGTGTGCACCATCGTGGCGACCTTTGCCAAGACGCCCACGGGCGTGACGTGGGACGGTGACGTGGAGGCCGAGGCCGAGGCCGAGTGGCGATTGATCCCTTACGACTTGCCGAAGTCACTAGGCACGCACGGCGCGTTCAACGAGAGCGCGCAAAGCATCGAGGTCATCCCGAAGATTGACGCTGCGATTCGCGCAGGCAATTCAGACGAGACCGATTGGGAGACTGAGTATGCAGATGGCAGCCTCTACGACTCATACGACGCGCTCGCGTCCATAGGCGTTAAGCAGTGGCAGACGTTCGGCTTTACGCTGCGCAAGTCGCTCGCAGTCGGCGACGATGGTAACGTTAGCGAGCTCATCCAGTTTGACCAAGACAATGCGGGTAAGGTCGTCACATGGGCGCAAGCTACGCAATCGCTGCCGGCCGGATCTGGAATTGAACAGCCGTGGGTGCATATCTACATCGGCGCGGGGCAGAGTCTCGGCGCGCTCAACTTCAAAGATGACAACGGCGGCACGGGCGTGGGTTGGTGTGATGTCTACTTTGATCAATGGATGGTCAAACCGCCACGATTGGGGTATCGAAGGGTGGGCCGCGTGCGCAAGCGCCTCATAGAGCAGGAATGGCTTGGCGCGGTGTTCTTCTCTAAGACGCTTTACGATGGCGGGCTTGGGACGCCTGGGGATGCGCCGTAATGCAGCGCCAGCCCATACCGCTGCCGGATCAGATTAGCGGCTTCCGTTCGGGCGTCATCAATCAGATTCGGGACTTCCTGATATCGTTGACGCCCATTGATACGCCTTTCGTGCGATGGGTGCGGCGTCCCGATGGCATGTTTCCGGTTCTGAACGTAGCGCCGTCCGCGGCAGCCGCCGCCGATAGCGCGTGGACGTTCGGCTATACGGTCAGCAGCTCAAGTCAGGTCACGCTGACCAACGGCATTTTGGTCTGGGGGGATACCCGGTTCACGCTGGCAGATACCGCCGTAACGATCACCGACGACGGCACCGACTACTATATCGGAATTGAGTTCGACGGGAGCACCATAACTGTGCCTGCGCCGTCAAGTGACATCACCTACTTTACGCCCGATGACACGACCTACCGCACTTGGTTCTACGGGTTCAAGCGCGAGAGCGGCGGCAGTCCTGTGCTACAGCGCATCAATCAGCGGGGCATGGTTGAGATAGACTCCGCGTGGGGGCCTGGGGCGTGACCTTGACGGGGTGGCAGAGGCTTCGCTATGGCACCGCCGTAATCGTTGGCGTAACGGCAGGCGGCACGCTGTGGTTTAACGAGACGCGCCGCACGGTCGAGGCGCGAGACGTGATAGAACTGCTAGAGGGACTGGAGGAGCGGCACCGCGCCGTCTATTATAACGTGCCGCACACTGACGGCATCGTGACGCAATCTGTGGCGCGCTGGATTGACGACCCGAGCGGGGCGACGTGGGCGACCTACGCAGGCACAAGTACTGTCAACAGCGCGACGTACCTGTACCGCAGCGGCGAAACGAACGTCACCTATACCAACAGCATTCAGAGCGGGTTTGACTTCTACACGCCAGTGACGATCACGACGGGCCGATTCGTGTGGGCGGGCTGGGACGAGTTGACGCCGAGCGGCTTCCCTGTTCAGTTCGGCACGCAGCCGCCAAACGGCGAGACCTTTTACGCGGCGGGCTATTACGGCGGCTGGGGGTATTGGACGCAGGCAGCGGTGCAGG
>CAYPFE010000407.1:0-3244 GCA_964409895.1 uncultured Novosphingobium sp. | reverse complement strand
ATCGAATGCCGTTCGCCAGTCGGTCCCAAGCTCCGGCTGACGCCGGAACAGATCCTCGAACGCATCCAGGGGATGGCGCGGCTGCCGCTGCTCTACAGCCAGAGCTTCCTCGCCATCCAGAACAGCGTCAAGGAACGCGTCGGCACCAACACCTTCCTCGGCGAGAAATATCCGGGTGGCGGCCTCTCGCAGCAGCTATACTGGCCCGCTGTATTCGACATCTCAGACGGCGAGGCGCTGATCCTGGAAGTCGATATGCCTGAGCGCCGTCATTACTGGAATATCCAGATGAACGACCCCTATTTCAACACGGTCGAGATCGTCTACCGCTTCTGCTCGGTCAACGAGGCGACGGCCCATATATCGAGCGACGGCAAGTTGCACTGCGTGGTCGCCAACGAGGATCCCGGCGTGCCCAACTGGCTCGACGCCGGTGGATTCCACGAAGGGACGATCTACGGACGCTGGTACGATTGCGATTCCGAGCCACTACCGACACTGAAGCGAGTAAAACTTTCCGAAGTTCGCGATCATCTGCCAGCTGACACCCCGGTCGTGACGCCGGAAGCGCGCGCAGAACTGCTGGCGCGAAGGGTACGCGCCGCGCAAAGACGCAGGCGATGGTAGCGGTCGTTGCTTTAGTGAAGCTGCAATACCCAACTGCACCGCTGCGGGACTTGAGCAATGGTGACGCGCCCGACAGGTTTCGAACCTGTGGCCCCCAGATTAGGAACTTAATGTACCAGCGATCTCTGGACCCTGCCAGGCGGTAGAAATCTCAGATTTCCGAGGTTTTCAGTCCAGCACCGTGCAAAAGTATCCGGTAGTATTTGCCCCAAGGTGATTCCTCGGCTCAGGACTCATTGATCACAACCCGTAGCAGACGGTAGCGGCGATGCAGATGGCGGACATGAAGGTGTTTGCGAAGCGATCGTATCGGGTTGCGACGCGCCGTCAGTCCTCGATCCTGCCGAACATGTTCTCGATCTTGCGCATCTACGCCTTGCTCAGCAGAATAGGTAGATCCATCGACAGTGCCTCCTTGACCCTGCCTCTGAATCAACCAGTCGTGCCTCTTACAAGCAATTTAATAGGTCCTGAACCTAGGTTCGAGCCCCAGTGCGCCAGCATTCTTCCCATGAAATTACCGGAAATCAGGTGCGGCAGCAGCAAAGCTGATTTTTGCCCCCTCCCGCCATGCCCTTACGCCACAGGGTTCTGGCAGGTGCGCGGGAATGAGCAGCGCTCCTGTATCGGCTGCGCGCGCAGCCAGCTTTCGGCGCATTTCTTCCACGAGCGTCTGGTCCTCTGCGTCCCCGAAGGGGATCATTGGGTCGACAAGCTGGATCGGGTGGTGGAAGCAATCACCGCAGAACAACGCTTCGGCGTCTCCCGAGACGAGGCGGAGGAGCTGGTGGCCCAGCGTATGTCCTGGCGCGGGCTCTACGCCTAGGTCAGGAGTGAGACGGTGGGCTCCATCGACAAGATCGGCAAGGCCCGCTTCAACCACCGGCCTGACGCTCTGTTCGAATACGCCGACGTTGAGTGCGAATTCCGGGTGTTTGTCAGCTTCCGGGCCCCAGCGCAGATATTCCGAGCGCTGCATGATGTAGCGCGCGTTGGGAAATGTCGGCACCCACTTGCCGTCCCGCAGCTCCGTGTTCCATCCACAGTGGTCGTGATGGAGATGTGTGCAGACGACGAAATCGACGTCTTCGGGCCGGAAGCCGGTCTCTCCCAGCAACTCGATGAAGGGCACATCGAGATTGTCGAAGAAGGGTATCGGATGCGGTTTGCCGTTGCCCGTGCAGGGATCGACCAGCACCACCCGCCCGTCAGCCTCGAAGATGAAGCTGCGAAACACGAGATCGAAACCGTTATTTTCGTCAAGGAAATGCGGGGCTAGCCAGCACCGGTTGGCCTCAATCAGCGCTTCGTCCTGCGTGAAATAGTCGATGGTGTTGGGAATTCGTACTTCGACCACCTGGTGAAGCTGTGAATTGCCAATGGAGAGGACAGTGTCAGCGCCCAAGCCTAAGCTCCCCAGATTGCGTCCGCCGCCGCCAGCGCCTGCGTGCCGCGTCCGCCCAACTCAGCCGTGAGAAGCTTGAGACGATAGGTCCACAGATGCATCGGGTGTTCCAGCGTCATGCCCATGCCGCCCATCAGCTGGTGGTAGTCGTAGCCGACCCGCTTGGCCGCATCCTGCGCATGGAGCGCTGCGAGTGCTGCGTCAGCGGGATCGCCTGTACCTGCGGCCTTAAGCGCCATCCAGTAGACGCAATTCGCGGCAACCTGGGTTTCCGCAAGCCGGTGTCTCAGAGCCTGGAATGTAGCCAGAGGGCGGCCGAACTGCTTGCGTTCGGACAGGTAGGTTGTGATGCTGTCCAGAGCCGCACCAAGCAGGCCAGCGGCTTCGGCGGCGAGAGCGACGCGCCACGCACGCTGGACCTCTGCTGCTCTGACATCGTGCGAAGTGAGATCGTCAGGCAAACCGGTTAGGAAGGCCACCGGGTAAGCGTAAAGCGTGTCTTCCTGCGGAGGAGCGATCTGATCCTCGCTCACCGTGAAGCTGCGTACACCCGATGGGCCGACTACAACTATGCTCGCACCCGGCTTTAGGAAACGCACTGGCCGGTTCAGCCTGCCCTCTTCCACAAGGCACAGCGGGCGCGGCAGTTCCGGATCGATCAGCGGACGCACCAATGCGGAGGCAGCCGATTCCACGGCATAGGGCAGTCGTGCGATCCTCTCGGTGACAAGAGCCGCGGTGACCGGCCCCAATTCCTCGACCGCCATCACGTCGAGGAAGCCATTATCGGAAAGCTCCGCATCCAACTCGTCGCTGGTCACCGCGAAACCGGCGTCGTGCAGCGGCGCTGACGCGTAGGGTTTCGCCAGGCTGTCGATGAAATCGAGGATCTGCCTCTGGTCTTCGTTTAGCGAGAGGTCCATCAGCGCGGCTCCCTCGGCAGTTCGAGAACATCGGTAGCAATGATGTTGAGCTGGATTTCCGCCGCGCCCGAGGCGACGCCCGCCACGATCCCGCGCTGGTGGTGCATCTTGAGGTATGGCGAGGCGCCCGCCAATGCCTCGGGCACATATTCGATGACGAATTCGCAGGCGACGCGCTCGCATTGCACCACGGCATAGCGCGCGGAGGAGGATTCCGCCCCGATCTGCTCGCCATCGACGCGCTTCTGGACCAGCGCATAGCAGGCGACCTGGGCGGCATCGCACATCG
>CAYPFE010000406.1:0-3246 GCA_964409895.1 uncultured Novosphingobium sp. | reverse complement strand
CATTGGGCAGGCCGACGATCCCGCATTTGAAACCCATTGGATGCTCCCGCGAACTCAGGGCGCGCCCTTAGCCGGGGAAGGGGTGTTTGGCCAGTGGCTTGGTGGAAGTCAGTCGTAAACCGCTTTGGCCCATTCGCCGTATGGCATGCGGCCGAGGAATTCGAGCTGGCTCTCGCGGCAGGCTTCGTTGATCTTCAAGTGGGGCTTGGGGCCGGGATGCACAGGGCGGCGCAACGGACGCGTGCCGGCCGGCATGGCCGCGATCTCGGCAATCGCCTGGGGCACCATGAGTGGATCAGGCGCATTGGGCCAGGTCCCGCCGCGCGGCATGCCGCTCATCCGTGAGGAGAGCGCCGGGTAGGCGTCAAGGCGCTCCTGTTCGGTCCGCCCGGCCAGCGCCTCGGTCAGCTTCGCACGGTTGTTGCCGATATTGGTCGGGAAACCGCCGGGCTCGATGATCACGACCTCGATGCCATGCGGCACGAGCTCGTAGGCAAGCTGCTCGCTCATCGATTCGAGCGCAAACTTGGTTGCCGAATAGATGCCGCCTCCGGGCATGATGATGCGGCCCATCTGGGAGGAAACGTTGAAGATCACGCCGGACTTGCGCGCACGCATGGCGGGCAGCACGGCGCGCGCGGTGCGCTGCGGACCATAGACATTGGTGTCGAAGGACAGTTTCGTGGCTTCCATGTCCTGCAGCTCGACCGGGCCGCTGACATTGACTCCGGCGTTGTTGACCAGGAAATCGAGCGCCCCGCCAGCAAGGCTTTCTGCCTCGGCAATGGCGCTCGCCACCATGTCGTCGGACAAGACATCGAGTTCCAGAACGGTGATATCGAGCTGCTCTTCCTTCGCCAGCTTTACCAGCGCCTCGCCTTCGGGACGCGGCAGGTTGCGCATGGTGGCGAAGACCTTGGCTCCCTGGCGGGCATAGAGCTGCGCACCAAGGTTGCCGAATCCCGAAGAGGTACCGGTTACCAGCACGCTCTTTCCGGTGAGCGGCTTGTCCTGATTGGCCATTGCGGCGCTCGATAGCATCGAGGCCGACAATATACCGCCACTGCCTACGATCATGCTTCTGCGGCTGATGTCAGTCATGTCGTGCCTCCCCTGAATGCGATTGGCGCAGCTTAGGCATTCAGCGCTCGCTGTCGAGGCCGCCGTCGTATCAAATGGTATCGCCCGGATAGATGAGTCGGATATCAGGCAGCCCCAGCTCGCAGACGGAACGCAGTGCATCCTCGAAATAACGGCGCATCAAGTCCTTGTGCACGAGGCAGTCCTCGCAGGCGTCCGGGCCCGCCTCGATCCGCGCGACGAGCTTCGCCGGACCTTCCTCGCTCACTGATAGCCGGTAGCCGTCGGCGTCCAGCATTGCCGTGAGGGAGGTTAGTGCGTTGGCGATATGCGGGGGAGGGGCGGTCATCGCGCTGTCAGGTGCGAGCCCCGATCCTGCGCGTCACCGCCTTCATCCCGCCGTAGAGGTAGTACGGCCAAGCGCCCGCAGGCCCGCCGCAGGGGACGATCAGCAGGTCGTCCGCCGTGCCCGAGCCGGAAATCGCCATGAAGCTGTCCTCGTCGCCCGCTTCCACCGCTTCGAGGCGACCGCGCTGCATTTGCACCTTGAAGCCCTCACGCTTGATCCACTCGACCGAGCGGCGCGTGGCCTCGAACAGCGCCTCGCGGATGTTGGCCTTGGTCCAGCCGTGGCGCACGAACAGCTCAGCGTTCTCGGGCGGCATCAGGATCGTCGCACAGCCACCGACGCCGAGCGGCTGCATGAAGCCGCCGCCGACGACGTAATGGGCCATGGTGCCGATCCATTCCTGTGGGGCGCCGTCGGAATGCGCGCAGATCCACTTGTAGCCGGCGACGAACGTCAGGGTGACGGTGCTGTCCTCCGGTGAAAAGCCCCGCTCGACATGGGCCGGGAGCAGCGAGGGGAACAACTACTCGTTCTCGACGATGTGGTAGCCGGTGTATTTGGCGGGCTGGCCCATCATCGACCGATCGAGCTTGGCGCGGCCGTGGGCATGCGGCTCACCGCCCGCGCCGCCGATGGAATTGAGCGTGTTGATCTGGATGAGCCGCACCGCGCGGCCAATCGAGGCATTGGGCCGATTGCCGGGGCCCAGGACATTGCCATCGCAATTCATCCCCAGTTCGTTGCGCACGGGTCCGTTGACGATCGTTCCGATCGTGAAGCTGCCGGTCGAGGTATTCACCACATGCGTGGGAAAATCGTGGTCCAGCATCGCCTCGATGATGGCGACGACAACCGGGAAATATTCCGGCAGGCAGCCCGCCATCACCGCATTGATCGCCAGTTTCTCGGCATGGACTGGGATCTGGCGTTCCTCGTAATAGCCAAGCTGCTGGTCGGCCGTCAGGCCTGCTGCATCGAGGAAGCGCGCGACTTTCTCCGGCGTCGGCGGAATGATCGGCAACCCGTCCGTCCAGCCTTTGGCGTGATAGAGCTCGTTCGCCTCGTCGAAATCGGCCACGTCGAGCTGCAGGCTCTCGCTCATTCGGCAGCGGCCCGCATGTCCTGTCCCAACATCAGGCCCGGAATCTGTTCAGCCGCATGCCTGGCACGCTGGCGGACCGCATCCTCGTCGAGGCTGCCGATGGGGTGATCGACTACGGCCCATTCGATGGCCGGCATGTTGCTCATCTTCGTGGTGGTGATCACCGCGTCGATGAACGGCGTGGTGGAGACGAGAACGGCGGGAATGCCCTTCTTCTCCATCTCGATGGCATTGGCGATGCCCGAGGTCGAACAGGCGCCGCAGTCGCCATTGGCGAGGATCACCGCGTCGCATTGCTCGAGATCGCCCCACTCGTGCTCGTCCATCAGCCTGCCGGGATCATAGACCCCGTGGACGATGGAGAAGCTGTAGTCCTCCGCCAGCTTCTGGCGGATGAATTCGAGCAGCTTGTCGGCATTGAGCTTCTTGTTGCTCCACAAGCTGATGGCCTTGCCTTCGAGCGTGTCGAGCCGGGGGGCGAGCGGCAGGCCGGCGCCGGCCTTGTCGGCATCCTAGGCCTGGGTGGGGTCGAGAACGATCATGGCTGAGCTCCTGTCCCGCGCGGGTTCATGCCCCGCATCGGCGTGCAGTCTACCCGTCCTGGAGCCGCATGGCCACATCATTCATGAATCGCGCGTCGTCGCCCTTTGTGAGCCAACCGGCTTCGGCGGCCACCGCGCCGAGCATTGCGGCGAGGTCGTCGATCTCCGCCTTG
>CAYPFE010000405.1:0-3282 GCA_964409895.1 uncultured Novosphingobium sp. | reverse complement strand
ATTCCTTGAATATAGGTCAGCGCGATGATTACGCGCTTGTTGGTGGGGATGTTGACCCCGGCAATACGAGCCACTTTATACTCCTGCTCCACAGGGAACGGCAGTCACCCGCGGCCCCCCATCTCAACGCGTTGACACTCAACTGGGAATCCGGGTGCCGAAATGGCAAAAGTCCGGTGGGCGAGCATAAAGGCTGCCGCCTGCCGGACTGACCCGCATTTGCCGAGTGAAACGCGCACTTAAGGTGATTCGCAAAGCCTGTCAACGCCGCGAATTGGCGCAACTTGCATCGCCTGCCGAAAGGCTTCGACAGGGTGACAATGAATGCTCGCTTATAGCCGATCGCATGAACTCAGTCAAAATATGGAGCTGCGACGGATTACCGGCCAATGATCGGGCTTTTGCCGGCATCCTTGGCTGGCTTGACGGGTTTGGCCTCATCGTCCTTGGCTTCGGCTTCGTCGGCTTCTGCGTCGCCCTTGTCCTTTTTGGTCAGGCCGGGCTCATCGCCATCGGCTTTGGCTTTTCCCTTGTTGGACTCGGCCTTGGCCTTGGCTTTCTCCTTCTTGCCGTCCTCAGGTTCGACAGGCTCGGTGGCGTCCTCCTCCTCGTCGAACAGTACCCACTCATCGACCTTGTCGCCGGCATTTTCCGACATGGCCTTACCGCCCTTATCCTTCACGGTTTTTTCGGCTTCGGCGTCATCGTCGCCTTCTTCGGACAATACTCCCTCATCGTCCTTGGGCTTGTCCGGTTTGACCTTTGCTTTGTCATCCTTGCCCTTCGCCGGCTTCTCGTCGTCGCCTTCGTCGGAAAGGTCTGCCTTGCTGTCAGCGACCTCTTCGCCGTCAGCCTCTTCCCCATCGGCCTCATCCGAATTGCCATCCGCGGACTTGGCTGATTTGGCCTCGCCCTTGCCGGTCTCGTCCTTCTCTTCTCCTTCATCAGGGGCCTCGGCTTCATCCGAGCCGGTCTTGGCCCCATCCTTGGCGTCGGGCTTGTCCGTTTCCTTGGCGTCGGGCTTGTCTGTATCATCGGCTTCCTTCGCCGGTTCGTACGCCGCTTCATCCTCGGCATCCGGGTGCTTGCGTGGAGCAATCCTGGCTCCAAGCTTTTCGCCGAGCCCCACGATCTGGCTGGTCAGCACCGCATCCATGGCCGCTGCCATATCCGGCTTACGCACACGGCCGGAAACGGCATATTCCCACATGACACGTGTGCCGGTGTCCGTTTTCTGGAGAACCATGGTCAGAATGCCGGTGACGGGATCAGGCTGGAGCGGCCCCAGCGCGCCTGCCATGCGCAATGCACGCGGTGTCTCGACATAGATGACACGCATATGCTCCGCACCGCCACGCGGTGCGCCCTTCGGCGCATCATCGCCTGGCAGCACTTCGCAGAAGCATCCGCCGGCGCGCGAATCGAGCGTCAGATTTGCAGCATCCCCCGAAAAGGTGTTGGCATCGTTCCACCACCGCTCCGGATGGACCAACTCCTCCCAGACATCATCGGGGCTCGCAGGGACGTCCACGCCCAGCTGGACGACAAAGCCGTTCTCCGTCTCTTCCTGGACCCGTGCAACGGCGGGCTCAAGAGCGGTGAGCCCGAACGCCGCGAAAGCACAAATCGGGAGAATATGTCGCATCGTCAGCCGGCGAGCACCTTCTCGATGCCTGCCGTCACGGCATCGATATCGGCCATGCCGTCGACCCGGCTGACGATACCACGCGCTTCGTAGATCGGCAGAATCGGTGCGGTCTTGGCGCGGTATTCGGCCATGCGGGTGCGCACGGTTTCCTCGGTGTCGTCCGGACGGCGCTTGAACTCGGTGCTTCCGCACTTGTCGCAGGTGCCCGCGACCTTCGGCTGTTCGAACTTGTCATGATAGCCCTTGCCGCAGCCTGCGCAGGTGAAGCGGCCGGTGATGCGTTCGACCAGCGCATCCTCATCCACTTCCAGCTCCACGACATGGTCAAGCGTGCGACCGCGTGCCGCGAGCAGGGCATCGAGCGATTCGGCCTGGGGTGCAGTGCGGGGGTATCCGTCGAAGATCGCGCCGGCATCGGGCCCCATCGCATCGAGCTCGTCGCCGATGATCGCCGAGACGAGCTCGTCCGAAACCAGCTCGCCACGTTCCATGACCGCCTTTGCCTGCAGCCCGACCGGAGTCTCCGCCTTGACCGCGGCGCGCAGCATGTCGCCGGTCGATAGCTGGACCATGCCATGGCGCTCGACAAGTCGCTGCGCCTGTGTGCCCTTGCCTGCGCCCGGCGGCCCCAACAGGATAATATTCACTTGAGCTACCCCTGAATTGCGCAGCCGGTGCCTCAGCGCATCCGGCCCTTGAGTTTGGCCTTCTTGATCAGGTCACCATACTGGTGCGCCAGAAGGTGCGACTGGATCTGGGTGATTGTATCAACCGTGACGTTGACGACGATCAGCAGGCTGGTGCCGCCCATGAACATCATCATCGTCATACCGGTCTGCGCCATCATGTATTCCGGCGCGACGCAGACTATGGTCAGATAGGCCGCGCCGACCACGGTAATCCTTGTCAGCACATAATCGAGATAGGTCGCGGTGTTCTTGCCCGGCCGGATACCGGGAATGAAGCCACCGTTCTTCTTGAGGTTCTCGGCGGTGTCCTCGGGATTGAACACCACGGCGGTGTAGAAGAAGCAGAAGAAGATGATGCCGGCGGCATAGAGCCCCATGTACAACGGCTGGCCATGCTGGAGATACTGGATAATCGCCTGCATGACGCTGCCTGCGGTCGTCTCGGTCGAAATCGAATTGCCGGCAAACTGGGTGATGGTGAGCGGCAGCAGCAGCAGCGAGCTGGCGAAAATAGGCGGGATCACGCCTGCGGTGTTGACCTTGAGCGGCAGGTGGCTGCGGTCCGCCTGCATCATGCCCTTTTGCGTCGCCCGCTTGGGATACTGGATCAGCAATCGGCGTTGCGCGCGTTCCATGAAGCAAATGAACAGGATCAGCACCACGACCAGCGCGACGATGCCGACGACCGTGAACATGCTGATCGAACCCGTGCGGCCGCCCTCGAACAGGTTGGCGAGGAAGGTCGGCATCTGCGCGACAATGCCGGCCATGATGATCAGCGAAACGCCGTTGCCGATCCCGCGCGCAGTGATCTGCTCACCGATCCACAGCAGCAGCATCGTGCCGCCAACGAGGCTGATGACCGAGCCGATGCGAAACATGATGCCGGGGTCGACAACGGCCTGCAGACCGCTCTGTGCGCCGTAGCTTTCAAGCCCGGTCGCG
>CAYPFE010000404.1:0-3296 GCA_964409895.1 uncultured Novosphingobium sp. | reverse complement strand
TCGACCCGGTGATGGATTCGGCGGAGGACGCCTATATCGCGAAACTGCGCGATTACTGGCCCGACGAGGAACTGGGCTCCCGCTGCCTCGATTTCGTCACGGCCTATCACCGCTTCTGGGCGCAGCATTCGCGCCTGCTGCACCTGCGCAATTCGATGGCGGACCAGCGCGACGAACGCATGATCGTCCACCGCATCGAATCGACCCGGCCGGTGATCGCGCTGGTGGTCGGCCAGATGTCCGGTGTTCCGGGTGAAGGCCGCTCGCCCGCCGCCGCGATGGCGACGCTGGTGATGACCGGCATCGAACGCTCGATCACCGTCGCCACCGACCAGTTCATGCCCAAGCTGTTCGGCGAGGCCTTTATCGGCGATCCGGAACGCTTCATCCCCCCCGGCGCCGAACTGATGGCAATGGCGATCCGGGATATGCGGGGGCAGGCCGCCAGTAGGGCCTGAAATTCGTCAAGGGTTGGCGGTCAACCTCACAGGAATCCCGCTCATCAGCGGCTGACCAGTCACCGGATCGAGGTCCCTCTCGATCGACACCAGCCGTCCGGTATTGGCCCCATCCACGCGCGGGCGTTGTTCGTGGCGGGGATGGCGACCCCAGCTGTGTGGCATGGCGATGCAGCCCGGGCGCAGCGTCTCGTCGGCCTGTGCGACGCCGACGATGCGGTCCTTCGCCGATTCGATGGCGACGAGGTCCCCGGTCGACGCGCCAATTCTCATGAGGTCGTCGGGATGGATGAAGGCCGGGTTGGTCGGCCATTTGCGCAACTGGCGCGGATTGTCATGGCTGCAACTATTGTTGACGTCACTGAGCCGGCGGCTGATCAGGCGGAAGGGGTAGTCGCTTTCCGGTGCGGGCGGCTTCGCGGCAATCCCGGCGAGGTCTGCCATGGCAAGCTGTGCGGCCAGTTCCAGCCGGGCTTCCATCCCCTCAGGCTTGGGCAGGACGGTGAGCGGAGGCCTGTTGAGCACCTGCGGGCCCCGGGTCGCGCGCAATTGTTCATAGCCGACGGGTGCCCCGTTCTGGGCGATGGCCCAGATTTCCGCCGACGATGGCTTGTTGGCCATGTCGAGCCTGGTGCCCAGCGCCACGGCCTGCTGCGGGTCGAATGTGGCCATGGACGGCAAGTGCAGCTGCACGCCCATCGCCTGGGCGAGGTCGAAGACGAATTCCCAGTCTTCCCGCAAATCCGATCCCTCGGGAGGGTCGACCACCGGCGGCTCGGCCTGGCCGTAGGGGATGGGGTAGCCCCAGCCTGGCCCGCCCAGCGTCCATTTCTCGTTGGCGGCGGAATTGGTCTCGCTTTCGAGCGCCAGCTTCGGGGCGAGCACATAGTCCGCCATCTCCGCCGTCGCGCCCATAAAGGGCTCGATGCAGACCAAGAGGTCCAGATCCTCGAAGGCCTCGACCACCTTGTCCTGGTCCGGCCACGCCAGCACCGGATTGGCGCCGGCGATAATCATCGCCCTGATCTTGCCGGGACCATCCGTCAGGATTTCGTCGGGTACCGCCGAAACCGGGATGCCCGCCAGACTGGCCTTCACGCCGCGCGCGTGCATTTCCGCCCCGACATCCTTGACCGGCAGCGGCCCCGTCGATGCGGCGATGGGCGGGAATGGATTGATGAACACGCCCGGATTGGCGATCTCCTCGCCCGCACGCCGCCACCAGCCCCTGAAGCTGGAAAGCACCTTGGCGAGATATACCACCGTGGTCGGGTGACCGGACATATTGGCGCCCGTACCCGTGGCGGCGACGCCCTTGCGCGCGGCGCCGAGGATGCGGGCTGCTGCAACCAGCTCGTCCGCATCGATGCCGGCGCGGTTGGCGACCATCTCCGGCGTGAAGGGAGCGACAGCGGCTTGCAGCGCATCGAAGCCTTGCGTTTCGGCGTCGATGAATTCCTGGTCGAGATTTCCGTCCGCAATGATCTGGCGGATCAGCCCCGCCATGATCGCTGCATCCTCGCCGGGCCTGGGCTGGAGGTGGATATCGGCCTGCCGCGCGCATTCCGTGCGGCGCGGGTCGATCACCACCAGCTTCATCCCGCGTTCGCGCATCCGCTTGAGCTGGCGGGCAGGATTGACCCCGAGCCCGCCGTTCATCGAGACGATCGGATTGGCGCCGACCAGCAGCAGCGCCTCCCACTCGTCCATCGACGGCGGACCGGCGAGCCAGCTCCCGTGCAGCGCCGCGCCCGTCAGCGTGCCCGGCTGGTCGATGGTGAGATTGTCGATCACCATCGGGCTGCCGATGGATTGCATGAAGGTTCGCGCGATGGTGTCGAACAGCGGGTTGATCGTGCAATAGGTGCCGATGAACATGCCGACGGCGCGGGCCCCGTGTTCGGCGATGATGGCGTTGAGCTTTGCGGCCACTCTCCGGATCGCTTCATCCCCGTCGAGCGGTACGAACGTCCCGTCGGCCTGGCGTTCCTGGCTGTGCAGCAGCCGCGAGGGCAGGCTCAGCAAGTCGCCCGATGCGCGCCCCTTGATGCAGGAATAGCCGTGATAGACCGGGTTGTCCTTGTTGCCGTGGATCGATTGGACCTTGCCGTCCTCAAGCGTCACCACCAGGTCGCAGGAGACCTGGCAAATACGGCAGACGGTGTGGCGCTTTTCGATCATGTCAGCCCTTTCCGCCAACCCCCTTCAGGTACTCGGCGATTCCGGCCTGGTAGGCCGGATTGAGCATCAGCGCGCTGTTGCCCATGCGTTCGACATCGCGACCGGTGTCGCGGCCGACTTCGCTGGCCATCTCGATGGCGAGTTTGGCAGCGCCCATCTGCTCTTCGTTCTGCTTGGCAAGGTGGAGGCAGAAGTCCCAGACCTCCTGCTCGAAAGTCTCGTCGGGGAAAACCTGATGGATGAGGCCCATGGTGAAGGCCATCTCGGCGTCTGCCTGCTCGTTGCCCATGATCAGCCAGCGAGTCCAATGGGTGCCGCACAGCCGGGTCATGCGGCTGAGGCCGGAGCTGGCGGGGATCACGCCGAACAACCCTTCGGGGAAGGCATAGCGCGCGCTCTGGGCGGCGAAGCGGAAATCGCAGCACAGCGACAGCTCGATGCCGCCGCCAACGCACATCGCGTGATGGGCGACGACGATCGGCTTTTCGATATGCTCCATCTCGTCATGGATGCGGTGGACGCCGCGCTGGCGCACCCGGTGCATCTCGCGGATGCCGCGGGCCGTCTTGGGCCGCTCCAGCGCGTCGCCGCCCTTGAGGTCGGCGCCGGCGGTGAAATAGCGGCCGTTGGCGTTGATCAGCATGACCTTGAGCTCGT
>CAYPFE010000403.1:0-3310 GCA_964409895.1 uncultured Novosphingobium sp. | reverse complement strand
ACCTGGTGGCAGATGCCGGTGCCCGGCGGCACCGCGTAGAAATTGTCGAGCGATTTCGAGCCCCATTTGAGGAAGTCATAGCGTTCCATGTTGCGCTGGTATTCGATCTCGACATTCTGTTCGAAGGCCTTGGGGTGGCCGAATTCGTCGACCATCACCGAGTGATCGATGACGAGGTTTACCGGCACCTGCGGATTGATCCGCGAGGTGTCGCCACCGAGCTTGGCGATGGCGTCGCGCATCGCGGCAAGGTCGACGACGCAGGGCACGCCGGTGAAATCCTGAAGCAGCACGCGCGCCGGGCGGTACTGAATCTCGTCGCCGGTAACAGGGTTGTTCTGCCAGCCAGCGACCGCCTTGATGTCGTCGGTCGAGACGGTGAAGCCTTCGTCCTCGAAGCGCAGCAGGTTTTCGAGCAGCACTTTCATCGAGAAGGGCAGGCGCGAGACATCTCCGATTGTCTCGGCGGCCTTCGCCAGTGAGTAGTAGGCGTAGTCCTTGCCGCAGACGCTGAGCGTGGCGCGGGTCCCGAGCGTGTCCTGTCCGACCTGAGTCATGTGCGTCTTTTCCCTTGTCTCTGGGGTTTCCGCGCTGTGCACCGCGAGGCGGCCACATCTGAGTTTGCGGAAACGAATGTGATGCGCGCCCGATGCGCGTTCGGCGCGCGAAAATCAAGGGGTGAGCCCGCCTAGACCGCCGTCTGTTCGGTATGATTGCGCGCCGCGATCAGGCATCCGACAACGATGAGCACAGCTCCGGCGAGCGTCGCCGGGCGCACCGTCTCGTCGAAAAACAGCCAGCCGAACAGCGCAGCCCAGAGAAAGCCGGTATATTCGATCGGCAACAGGACTTGCGCCTCGGCTCTTGCATAGCCCCAGGACAGGAACAGCAGGGCGACAAGCGCTAGCACCGCAGCAAGCGTGATCAGCTTGAAGCCTTCCATGTCCGGCAAGACGAACAGCAAGGGCGCGGGCAGCGTGAAGATGAGGGCGACGATGAGATTCTGGAACAGCGCGATCTCGACCGGACCGGCGAGCAGCGCCTGCTTCCTCTGCAACACCAGGTTCATGGCGTAGAACACCGCCGAGGACAGGATGGCAACGATGCCCAGCACCGAATCGCGTGTGAATGCGCCTTCTCCGAAGCGGCCCGCACCGATGACCAGGACACCTGCTATACCGAGAAGCGACGCCAGGATCGCAGCAGGCCGGATCTGCTCGCCCAGTATCAGCCGGGCGAAATAGAGTGCGATCAGCGGCGCGATGAAGGAAATCGCAATAGCCTCTGCGATCGGAATGCGCACCAGCCCCCAGAAGAACAGCGGCGCCATCGCCACGACAACCACAGAGCGCTGGAGATGGACCCGCATCGCCGCAGCGCTCGGCAGCTTGCGGCCAGTTGCGAGCCAGGCCGGCACGATCAGCAGGCTCGCCAGCCAACCGCGAATGAACAGGGCGGTATAGACCCCAGCCGCAATCGAAGCACCCTTCATCGCCGCATCCATGGCGCTGAATGTGGCGATCCCGGCAACGGTTGCGAGCAGCGGTAGCACGATGAGGTTGCGGCCAGCCATGGTTCGGGCTTAAGGGCTCGCTCGCCGAGGGCAAGCGATTCATCGCACAGCAAGAACACCTCGGCTAAGCGAATTGGAACTGGGCCAATATGGGCGGCCGGGCATGCTAAGGCCAGGTGCTCATGGAGACAGGCGTGGACATGGATACCAAAACAGGGGTTTGGGGATTTTCGGGTGGAGCGGTTGCGCTGGCGGTCGTCCTGTCATTGTCCGGTGTGGCACTGGCCCAGCCAGCCGCAGACGCCGTGAATGTGCCGGTAGCGAACCCGGGCTCCGCCGCAACCCCGCCTGCAAACACGGTATCCGATCCGGTCATCCAACCGCTGCCCGTGCTCGAACCGCTGATGTTCTGGACCAAGGGCAACGCGCTTGCCTTGCTCGACGCCATTCAGGATATCGGTAGCGAAGGCCTGATCCCTGCCGATTACCAGCCCGATGTTCTGGCAGCAGCGATCGAGGCCGGCGAAGGCGACGCGCTCGACGTTGCCGCCAGCAAATCCTTTTCCTGGCTTGCCGAAGACCTGCGCGATGGACGCACGCCAATGAAGGCCCGCGTGCAGTGGTTCGCTGTCGATCCCGACCAGGACGAGATGCCGACCGAAGAGCTGATGGCCAGGGCGCTCACGCTGCATGACGTCGGCGGCGTGCTGGCACGGCTCACCCCGACGCATCCCGATTACCAGGCTCTCAAGGACGAGCTGGCCATTACACCCAAGGAGCAAACGGAGCGCCGCGCGCTGATCCAGGCGAACATGGACCGCTGGCGCTGGCTTCGCCGCGATCTGGGCAAGGCTTACCTCATCACCAATGTCCCGGAATTCCAGCTGCGGCTGACGGTCAACGACAAGATCATCCGCACCTATCGCACGGTGGTCGGCAAACCGGGTCGCTCGGCGACACCCCAGCTTGCCGAAACCGTTTCCGGCGTGGTGTTCAACCCGACCTGGACAGTGCCGCAGTCTATCGTCAAAGGCGAGGGCCTGGGACGGCGAGTTCTCGCCAACCCGGCCTGGGCGCGGTCGCAGGGCTACAAGGCGATCAGGGGCGCAGACGGCACGATCTATGTCGTCCAGCAGCCCGGACCCGGCAATTCGCTAGGCTTGATGAAGATCGACATTCCCAACCCGCATGCCATCTATTTTCACGACACTCCGGCGAAAAGTCTGTTCAACCGCGACGTGCGCGCCTTCAGCCACGGCTGCATCCGTACCGAACGCGCGGTCGAACTCGGCATGACGCTAGCGATCCTCGGCGCGGGGATGGATCCGGGTGAAGCGGCGGATATTTCCCGTTCCGGAAAATACACCAAGGTGGCAATGAACCGGACCTTCCCGGCCTACATCACCTATTTCACCTTTGCGCGCAGCATCGACGGCGACCTGCGCAAATTCGGCGATATCTACGGCCGCGACAAGCCGGTGCTCGACAGTTTTCAGGTACAGCGTCAGCCGAAGACCAGCCAGCGCAAGAGCGACGAGGAAATCATCCAGCTGGATAATCCGCTGTAGGCGAATCAGGCCGGCGTCAGCTTGACGTGGAGCTCGTTCAGCCCACGGATCACGTAACTTCCTTCATAGCTCAGGCGGCGGTCGCCGGCAGCCCCGTGATGCACCTCGTCGAGCGTGATATTCGCGGTCTGCTCCAGGAACTGTTCCAGAAGAACCCGCACTTCCGCGCGAGCCAGTGGCGCGCCGAGACAGGTATGCGCACCGCGCCCGAAACCGACATGCTCCTTGA
>CAYPFE010000402.1:0-3312 GCA_964409895.1 uncultured Novosphingobium sp. | reverse complement strand
ATCTCATGCTCCTTCCTCGAAAACACAGTGGCACAGTTCTAGGGGGCTAAGACACCATGCGAAGCCAGCTTGCGGGCGCAGGCGCAGAGCAGCGCTGCTGCTGCATCCATCCGCTTCGTCGGGCGCGTGCCGCATAGTGAAGTCGAACGCTATTATGCGCTTGCAGACATCCTCGCCTATCCGCGCAAGCTCAGCCGGTTGACCGATCTCGTCACCCCGCTCAAGCCGCTTGAAGCCATGGCGCAAGAAAAGATCGTCGCGGCATCGGATGTCGGCGGGCACCGCGAACTCATCGAGTACGGCAAGACCGGCGCGCTGTTCTCGCCGGACGATCCGGCCGCCTGTGCGAATGCGCTCGCCCGGCTCCTCGACAGGCGCGAAACCTGGCCGGAATACAGGGAATTGGGCCGCCGCCACGTCGCGAAGCACCATGACTGGATGGCAAACATTTTGCGTTATCAAGACGTTTACCAAAGGCTGTTACCCCGGGACGATCAGTGGACACAGGTTGCCGCCTTCTGATCGCGGCGCGGCCGGTCGAAACAGTAATGGGGTAACCAACTTGGCCGAAGTTACACGCAAGAAGCCGATCACCAGGCATCCGCTGTTCCCGGCGACAGTGGCGCTTTGGTTCGGGGCATTGTTCGGACTTGGCAGCATGGCCATCAAGCCGTCTCTGATCGAGCAAGCGGTGCTTGCTGTCGGACTTCCGGCCGTTATTCCCGCTACAGAACCGCCGCTTGGCGTGACCATGCAGCTCCTGCTCGCTCTGGGTATGGCCGGATTGGGCGGATTACTAGGAGCATTGCTTGCTCGGTGGCTGGCGCGGCCAAAAGTGCAAAAGAAGCAGCGCCGGCGCGATCCGACCGCAGCCCTGACGAGCTCTGGCGTCGGGACGGGCCAGAGTTGGGCCGCCGGGGAGTATGCGGAATCAAACGCCGCTGCGCGGCGACGTCAACTCGCGATGGAAGAAGATACGAGTCCGGTCGAGCATCATGATCGTGCTCCGGTCCCCGGCCAATCGCGACAGGTGCTCGACGTCACCGAATTCGATCTCGAGGGCTTCGAATCAAAAGAATCAGACACCATCCAGGAATTTGTGCCGGACGAGGACAACCACGCGTCAGCTTCCTTAGATGAGGCATTTGGCCAGCCGGTTTCCGAAGAAAGTGAAGTTCCGGCTGAGATCAATCCGTTTGATGATGTTGCTTCGGATTCTGCCGACTTTGACACCGAAGTCGAACCGGAGATTGAGCCCGTAGGCCAGATTGCATTCGAATCCACAGGCCAGGACGTGCGCGAAGTAGCAGCAGATGAGGACGAGCCAGAATCCGCCTCCGATTTCGATTTGCTGCAAGAATCATTGGCGAACGATACATTTGCAGACGAATTGGCCGATTCGGCGGGCAAGAGCGCTGACTCATTTGATGGCGATCATCAGCATGTAATCCAGACTGTGGCAGACGGAACGGAGGGGCGTGCTTTCGATCCGGTGGGCGAAGGTCGTCGTTTCGATGTCGCAGAAGCATTTCGGCCTGAGGCGGCTGCCGCCGTCGCTGACGTCGCAGAAGATTCGAGGCAAAGCCACGCGGTCGCGCATCCGGTTCACGCGGATACCGGTGAGGACGCACAGGAGCCCGCATCCGGCATTGCAGCGTCACGTATCATGACTGCCAGTCTCGACCGGCTGTCCCACGCCGAACTGCTAGAGCGGCTCGCCTTGACGCTGGAACGCAGCCGCAGCCGTCCGTCTGATGCAGGCCCGAATTCGGCCGCCAGTCAGCCGGCAGTTCGAGCGAGCGCAATTGAGGTATCGGCCAATAACGCGGCGGCTCCTGACCAGGACCAGCCACAGGTGGCTGCTTCTTGTGAAGCCGCAGCCGAAGCCGTGGTCCCGATTGTACCAGACGAGCCTTCTTCGGAACAGGTTTCGCAGCCCCCGGTGCCGGTCATACCTGCCGCACTGCGACCGATTGTCTTTGAGGAAGAAGGCGAGGCTGACCAGCTGCCCAGCGTGGTGCCTCCACGGCAATTCAGTATGTCGTATCAAACTTCCAGTCGGGCCCATGCGAGTCAAGCCAGTGAATTCACCGAAGAAACTTCGGCCGAGTTTGGCAGGGCGGCTGTTGAGCCAGCCATTAGCACAGCGTCGGACAAAGAGACCCTCGGCATCGCAAACGATACTGAACAGGAGAGTGACGCCGCCGGTGTTGAGCAGGAACTGGAGGAAGGTTACAGCTCCTTGCTCAGCCTGTCCCGGTCAGATCGCCAGAAATTCGTTCGGATCGAAGAGCCGGAGCTCGACGAGGGCGAAGTCAAGCCGTTCGTCGTCTTCCCCGGCGACAATTCCGCCGAGCTCGGCCCGTTTGCGAGACCGGCTGCCGCGTCAGAGCCTCAAGCAGACGCCCAAGCCGCGGCAGTTGTGCCTGAATGGCACCACGGCGATGAACGCAGGTTCGACCAGCCGGAAGAATCGGGCAAGTCCGTCAGCCAGACGATCGAGGCCGACCTGGATCATGATCCGGAGGAAACCGAACGGTCGCTCAAGGCTGCGCTTGCAACCCTGCAACGCATGAGCGGCGCTGCTTGAACCCTATCGCCGGGTTCGCCGACCCGAGCTTTGACGCGCTGGTTGGGTGCCGATAGCGCCTGAAGACACTCGGAATCGCCAAGTTCCGGGCACATTGCTCTGTATTTCGCTGACTTGAGACGGGTCTTCGCGGTTGCAAAATCCGCTTAGTATCTCCATGGGGGAATTTCGTGCCCGCCCGCCGTGCTTCACGGCGCAGGCGGGTGTGGGCATTGGTATCGCCATCGCGACGTCAATGCCGGCAAGTGACAGGACGGATAATATCGATGGGATTGCAAGAGCCCCAGGGCCTTTACGATGCGCGTAACGAACACGATTCCTGCGGAGTGGGCTTCGTTGCCCATATCAAGGGACAGAAAAGTCATGCCATCGTCAGTCAGGCACTGGAAATCCTGAAAAACCTCGATCATCGCGGGGCCGTGGGCGCGGATCCGCTGATGGGCGATGGCGCCGGTATCCTGATTCAGATGCCTGACGCGCTCTTCCGCCGGTGGGCCGAGGAAACCGGTCGCAGCCTGCCCTCGCCCGGCGATTACGCTGTCGCGATGTGCTTCCTGCCTCAGGACGAAGCCAGCCGCGACATGGTGATCAACAATTTCGAGACCTTTGTGGCCAAGGAAGGCCAGTCGGTTCTTGGCTGGCGGGATGTGCCGACGACGCTGGAGGGCCTCGGCAAGGCGGTCATCGATCCGACGCACAATTCGTTGATCTCCGACTACTAC
>CAYPFE010000401.1:0-3321 GCA_964409895.1 uncultured Novosphingobium sp. | reverse complement strand
GCACCAGCCGACGTACCGCTTGCGCCGCCACCGGTGGTCAGCGTGCAGGCAGCTCCGGCACAAGCAGCAAGATCGCCATGGGGACTGGTCATCACTGTCGTCCTTGCGATCCTCGCGGGCTTCATGCTCGGGCGCAGCGAAGTCGCGGATTGGTGGGTGGTCGCGGTCATGGTTGTGGTCGCAGCAGCAACCGCAGCCGGCTTTGAGGCCGGACGCAGAAGCGGAGGAAGCGCATGAAACCGGCACCATTCGATTACGTCGCGCCGGAGAGCATCGACGAGGCGCTTGGAGCGCTTGCCGATGCCGGTGGCGGCGCGACCATTCTCGCCGGCGGGCAGACGCTGATGCCGCTCCTCAATCTCAGGATGAGCCAGCCGTTCGTCATTATCGACATCAACCGCATCGCCGATCTCAAGGGCATCAGCCGCGTGAGCGGCGGCACCCGCGTCGGTCCGGTGACTCGCCAGGCGGAAGCACTACGCGACGCCACACTTGCGCAGCACCTGCCGGTGATGGTCGAGGCGCTGTCCCATGTCGGCCATTACCAGACCCGCAATCGCGGCACGGTGGGCGGCTCCGTCTCGCTGGGTGAGCCGGCGGCGGAAATGCCGGCGACGGCAGTGGCGCTGGGTGCGGAGATAGAGATACGCTCGAGTAGGGCGACCCGTCAGGTCAAGGCCGAGGATTTCTATCTCGGACCCTATATGACCGTGCTCGAACCCGACGAGCTGGTGACCGGCATCACCTATCCTGACTGGGCTGACGGCCACGTCACGCTGTTCCGCGAGGTGGCGCAGCGTCCGGGCGACTTCGCGCTGGTGGGCATGGTCGGCGCGCTGGAACTGTCCGGCGGAACCGTGAGCCGCGCGGGCATCGCCTGGTTCGGCATGGGTCCGACGCCGATCAAGGCGAGGCAGGCCGAAGCGGCCCTGCTCGGCAAGTCGCTCGACGCCATCGACGCGCAGGCGGTGGCGGAACTTGCCGTCGCCGACACCGCGCCGTTCGACGATCATCACGCGACGTCGGAATATCGCCGCACTGTCGGTAAGCGCATCTTTTCCAGAACTCTACGCGAGGCGCTCGGCCTCAAGGAGGCCGCATGAGCGACCATCGCATCGAAGTAACCGTCAACGGCCGCAAGCATTCCGGCTCGGTGGAAGCGCGCACCAGCCTAGGTGAATTCCTGCGCGAGGGACTTGGCTACACCGGCACGCACCTTGCCTGCGAACACGGCGTGTGCGGCGCCTGCACGGTGATGGTCGACGGCGTTGTTGCACGCTCCTGCCTGATGCTGGCGGTCCAGGCCGATGGCGCGGAGGTAACCACGGTCGAAGGCATCGCCGAAGCCGACGGTACGCTCCATCCCGTCCAGCAAGCGATGCGCGACAATTTCGGACTGCAGTGCGGATTCTGCACGCCCGGCGTCGTCGTCACCCTCGCCTCGCTTGTGGGCGAGGGCAAGAAGCCGACCGAGCAGGAGATGATCGACGCGATGAGCGGGCATATCTGCCGCTGCACCGGATACCAGGGCATCCGCCGGGCGATCCGCCAGCTGGCGGCTGAATCGGCATGAACGTCCAGATCCCCGGCGCGCACCGCTATGTCGGCGAGCGCACGCCGCGCAAGGAAGACGCGCGCCTGCTGACCGGACGCGGCCAGTTCGCCGACGACGTTCGCCTGCCCGGCATGCTGCATTGCGCCTTCGCCCGTTCGCCGATTGCGCGCGGCACGATCACCGCGATCGACACTGCCGCCGCTCTCGAGGTGCCGGGCGTCCACGCCATCTACACCCAGGCCGATTTCGCGCATATCAAGCTCGACGTGATGAATTTCTTCTTCGGGCCCTGCGAGGCCCCGGTGAAGATACTCGCCGACGGCCGCGTCGCCTGCGTCGGCGATCCCGTCGCCATGGTCATCGCCGACAGCCGCGCGATTGCCGAGGACGCGGCATCGCTGATCGACATCGCGATAGACGAGGAAGACCCTGTCATTACCCTTTCCGATGCGCGCACCGGCCCGCCGGTCCACCCCGGCAGGGACGACAACATCGCCCAGGAAATGGGCGACGAGGATATCGACGACGACCTCCAGGCCGTGCTCGACGGCGCTGCCTTCAAGGTCACCCGCACGATCCACCACCAGCGCATCGCGCAATCGCCGATGGAGACGCGCGGCTGCGTCGCGACCTGCGAGGGCGCGGAAGAGATGAACATCTGGATCAACTGCCAGAGCCCGCATCTCGTCGCCCGCTACACCTCGCTTGCCTTCGGTCTGCCGGAGACGGCGATCCGGGTGTTCGCCAAGGATGTCGGCGGCGGCTTCGGCCTCAAGAACTTCCCTTGGCGAGAGGAAGTGGCGGTGATCGCGGCTGCCCGCCTGTTCGGTCGCCCGGTCAAGTGGATCGAGGACCGCTTCGAATCGCTCACGGCCTCGAGCCATGCGCGCGAGCAGGAAGTGACGCTCACCATCGCCTTCGACAAGGAAGGCAAGATCGTCGGCGGCTTCGGCGACTACAGCTCGAACAACGGCGCCTTCCCGATGGGCGAGGACTGCAATGTCGCGGTGCACATGTTCATGTGGCCCGCCTACAAGATGCCCGCCTACGGCTTCGTCAGCCGCGGCTGGTATTCGAACACCATGGGGCTCGGCGGCTATCGCGGGCCATGGGCGATGGAATCGCTGATCCGCGAGACCTTGCTCGATTCCGCCGCGCGCGAGATCGGCATCGATCCGGTGGACATCCGCCGCAAGAACCTCATCTATCTCAAGGACCAGCCCAACACGACGACCTTCGGCATCGAAACCACCGACGTCACCGCGGGCGAGTGTTTCGACAAGCTGCTCGAGAATTTCGACGTACCCGCCTTCCGCAAGGAACAAGCGGCGGCGCGTGAACAGGGCCGCTACCTCGGGCTCGGCCTTGCCGCCTATGTCGAGCCGACCGCAGCGGCAGGCCAGATGGCGCCGATGACGGGCGAACTCGCTACGATCCGCATCGAACCGACCGGTAAGGTCACCGCATCGCTCTCCACCCATTCGCAGGGCCATGGCACGCAGACGACGATGGCGCAGGTCATTGCTGACCGGCTTGGCGTCAATTACGAGGACGTCACCGTCTTCGAAGGCGATTCGGCGATTGGTGGTTTCGGTCCCGGCGCTGCGGGAAGCCGCCAGGCGGTGATTGCCGGCGGCGCTGCCTGGACGGCAAGTGAAATGCTTGCCGACAAGGTCAAGCAGATCGCTGCCCACCTCTACAACGCCAGCGCGGACTCGATCACCATTTCCGAAGGCATGGTGCATATCGAGGGCACGCCCGAGATG
>CAYPFE010000400.1:0-3323 GCA_964409895.1 uncultured Novosphingobium sp. | reverse complement strand
CTCGCGGCTTACCCCACCCTTCTCGGTGAGCACCAAGATTTCGGCCAGGCACTGCGTCACGACACCCAAGAGAATGTTGTGGGCAATCTTGACCAGTCGAGCGGCCTCACCGTCTCCCACGTAGGTCACTCCACGACCGAAGTGCTGCAGCACAGGTTCTACCGCATCAAACGTCTCGCGGGGTCCAGAGACGGCGACCGTCAGCTTGCCGGCCTCAATCACCGAGGGGTTTCCGCTCACCGGAGTAGCGAGGAATCCAGTTCCCCGCTCTGATGCAGCCGCCCGAACCTTCTCCGACATTTCCACCGACACCGTGGAGGAGTCAGCGATCACAGTGGGAACGACGTCTCCCGTGAGAAGCCCGCCCTCGCCGAGCATCACCTGCTCGAGATCTTTGGACGCGGATACCATGCTGAACACCAGGTCACGGTCGGCGAGGTCAACGGGACGGTCGACGATGGTGGCACCCAACTTGGCGAGCGGCTCCGCTTTCGCCTTCGTGCGGTTGTACACCGCTACGTCGTATCCTGCCGCCAGAAGACGGGTGACGAGCTGCGCCCCCATACGGCCAACGCCGATCCACCCCACGGTCAACATGTTCTTCGCCATCTGGCTGGTCCTTTCATATTTGAGGTCTTTGTGCGACTGCGCAGGGTTCACGCGCATGTGGTTCGCGCAATCGATTGCACCATTGTAAGAAGCTCACGGTGCTCGCGTCAAGTTCTGTGACTGAGCGTGTCCTGGAAAAAGGTAGGAACCTCAGGGTGTGTGGGCGGGTCCGGATGATTGCCGGATCACGAGGCTCACGGGCAACGTGACCACCCGCTGAGAATTCTTTCCCTCCTGCAATCTCGTCACCAATAGACGGGCTGCTTCGGCGCCAATCTCATCGAGTGGAACTTTCACCGAGGTGAGGCCAGGCGAAAACTCCGCCGCAAAAGGCATGTCATTAAACCCGATGACTGAGACGTCCTCGGGGCATCGCAGGTCATGAGCTCGCAAGCTCCGCAACGCACCCAGAGCCAACAAGTCGGTACTCGCTTGTATCGCGGTGAAGGTGCGCGGTGACTCGAGCAGACGATCTACCGCACTCGTACCTGCATCAACACGGAGGTTCTCCACCTCGACGACCCGACACGTCATTCCCAACTCTTCGCACACCCGCACAATTTCTCGCGCACGATTTCGCGTCGTCGAGAAACTCATCGGTCCGGCCAAGTGAATGATGTCGCGGTGGCCAAGGCGGTAAAGGTACTGGGCCGCCTCGCGCATACCCGCTTCGTCGTTTCCCGTTACCAGCGGATAGGGCACGTTTCCCGCGCCACGGTTGGCCAATACGACCGGGATGCCCTGCTCGAACATTCGCGGAATAGTCTCGTGATCGTCGGCACCGGTGGCCACAATAAAGCCATCGACGCGGCGTTCAGAGAGCGACCGAATGGCCTCTTTCTCTTCTTCCCGCGACTCGTCCGTATCAGCCAGGAGCACCGTGTAGCCGTGTTTGGCGAGGTACGTTTCGATGCCGCGAACCATCGGGGGAAAGATGGGGTTGGTGAGGTCGGGAATGATGACCCCCACGGTCATCGTCGATTGGACTCTGAGACTGCGCGCCGTGAGATTTCGCACATAACCCAAGCTTTCGGCGACTCGCGTAATGCGCCGAACGGTCTGCTCATTGACAACCGATTGTGTCTCGGGGTTCAGAGCTCGCGAGACCGTCGCCTTGTGCACGCCGGCAGCCTTGGCGACGTCTTCGAGTGTGACTTGATGTTTCACGATCAGTGCCTTCACGCTTTACCGCAGACACAGCCCCGCTGCTGCGCCACTTTTCAGTCTACCGCCCGTCCCCTCAAATGCCCGACCAACCTCTCGGTTGCGAACCGAGCGGCCCGTCCGTGGTAATTCTCTTTTCCTGCAAACGCACTGCATTCGTTTGCATCTACACTCGAGCTATGAGCGCAGATGTCACGGCCGATGTTGTCGTCGCCGGCGCGGGCCACAATGCCCTCATTGCCGCCGCCTACCTCGCCAGAGCCGGAAAAAAGGTGGTGATTGTCGACGCCCGCCACATTCCCGGTGGTGGAGTCGCGACCGAAGAATACCTGCCGGGCTATTTCATGGACAGTTGTTCCACCGGACACACCATCATCCAAGACAACCCGGTAATTGCCCAGGACACCCTCGGCTTGGTCGCTCAAGAAGGCCTCCGTTACGTCGACCCTGATCCGATTGCCCGCGTGGCCATGCCCGACGGTGAACAGGTCGCGATGTACCTCGACCGCAACAAGACCTATGACGAATTCGCGCGTTTCAACCGAGCCGACGCTGACCGCTACTTTGCGATGCTCGAGGATTGGGAGCGCGCTAAAGACGCCTTCGCCCAATCCAACAACAATCCCATCGGCTGGGCGACGCCGATCGATCAAGCGCTCGACAAGCTGCCTAATGGCGGAACCTGGAGGCGTCGTCGGGCCCTCAGCGCGCTCGATGTCGTGATGCACGAGTTCGACAACGAACACATTCAAGCGTTCCTGCTGTGGGAGGCGTGTCAAACGTTCGGATCAGTCGATTTACCGGGAACCGGCGTGCTGCCCTATTCGATCATGGCGGGGCGTCAAGCTCGTAGCTGGTCCATCCCGGTGGGAGGCTCGGGTCGACTCACCGAAGCTCTCGTGAACGTCATCAGCGATAACGGCGGAGAAATCTTCTGCAACCAGCAGGTCGAGTCGCTCGTCATCGAGAACGGTCGCTGCCAAGGATTCCGCACCGAGGATGGCAGCACCTTCCTCGGTCGCGAAGGGGTGCTCTCGACCATCCACATCAAGCACCTGGTGGACATGGCTCCCCGGGAAGCGTGGGGTGAAGACTTCGTCTACGGGGTCGATACCTATGACATTGGTATTCCCCTACTCGTCATGTTCCTCGGGATGAATGAAGTGCCCACCTTTATGGGCAAGACTCCGCAGGACACGGCGGTGAGTAGCGGACTGGGCTTATGGCCTCATCAAGTGGCGCAGCAACTTCACGACATTCGCAGCCGACGACCGGTCGAAGGCTCCGCATGGACGCTCGTCGCGACACCAAGTTTGGTCGATGCGTCGCGCGCACCAGAGGGCAAGCACACGGTGAAAATCCTTGTGCCCGCTTCGCACGTTGCGCCCTACGGAAAAGCCAGCTGGGATGACGCGAAAGAAATGCACGCCGATCGGATCGTCGATTACGTGCGCACCGCAGTGCCCAACATCAACGAGGACACCGTCGAGGCCCGGATGGTCAAGAGTCCCCTCGACATCGAGCGGGCCAACCAGCACATGATCAATGGG
>CAYPFE010000399.1:0-3331 GCA_964409895.1 uncultured Novosphingobium sp. | reverse complement strand
AGCGCGGTACCGGCGAAAGGCGTGACAGCCTTTCGGTCGGTCTCGGCTGGCGGATCGAGCAGCTGTTCAGCGGCGAGGGCTGGTACGAGCTTGGCGGCAAGCGCGAGAGCTTCTCCTGCTCGGGCATGCGGGTCAAGCGCCGCAGCGTGCGCACCGACGGGCTGTTCCTGCGCGGCCACTGCTGGCAGACGGCGCTGTTCCCGGACGGCCGCGCCTTCGGCTATCTCGCCTATCCGACGCATGCCGACGGCAGCGAAGGCTGGAACTACGGCTTCATCTGGCAGGACGGCAGGATGTACCCTGCCAAGGCGAAAGTGATGCCGTGGCTGAGGGACGCCAATGCCGAACAGCAGGACGTTTCGCTGGAGCTGGAGTCGGAGCTGGGGACGACCCGGATCGGTGGAGTGACCACGCTGTCGACCATGCGCGTGGCGCGTTCCGACCTGTTCGGGCTCAGCCTCGAACAGACCGGGGTGCGCTACGACTGGGACGGCCAGACCGCTTACGGGATGCTGGAGCGGAGCTCGGCCATCAGACCCGGCGAGGAGCCCGACTTCCGGGTTTAGGGCAAGGCATCGCCACATCCTTCTGTCCTGAGCTTCTCGAAGGACTGTCCTTTTCTTCTGGCCTGGCGCTGGACTTCAAGAAGAACGCAGTTCTTCGACAGGCTCAGGACAATCGGGTGTGTGGTGGGGCGATTCAAATCTTCCGGCGTCGCTTTAACGCTTTCATACAAGGCACCAAATCGGTTCTAAGCTGGTCGATGACCCGCAAAACCGCTTCGCATCGCTATCCGCGCGGCCAGACCAGCCACCCGCGCGTGCCCGCATTCATTCCCGTATCGCTGCGCTCGCGGGCAGGCGGCTGGAGCGCCGCGCGCCAGGCCGCTTTCCTTGCCGCGCTTGCGATCACGCGCTCGGTCAAGGAAGCGGCCGAACGGGTCGGCATGAGCCGCGAATCGGCCTATCGCCTGCGCCGCCGGGAAGATGCGGCAAGCTTTGCCGAGGCCTGGGACAAGGCGCTGGGCGCGATCGGGAGGCCGAGCCGGAAAGTCACATCCTCTCAGCTCGCAGACCTTGCCCATGGCGGTCGGCTGAAGCCCGTGATCTATGGCCGGAGGCATGTCGCGACGGTGGAAAAGCCCGATAATTCAGCGCTTTTGCGGCTGATCGCCCATCTCGAGCGGAGCGAGGTCAAGGAAGCGTGGCTGGAATCCGATGACCCGTGTTTCGCACCCCCGTTGCCGTCAACTTCAGGCTGAAAGGGCAGGCGCCCGGGCAGCACGGGCGAGCCAGCTCGCGGGCAGCGCCCCGGTCGCCTTGCCGTCCTGCTGGACCACCTCGCCCGAGACGATGGTGTAGCGGTAGCCGCCGGGATCGCGCGTTAGCCGGGTGATGCCGCCAGGCATGTCGGCGACGGGTTTCTCGCCGCCATAGTCGAGCTCGTCGAGCGAGAAGATGGTGATGTCGGCGACCATGCCCGGCGCCAGCACGCCGCGATCGGGAATGCGGAAGATCTCCGCCTGGCGTCCGGTCAGCTCGTGCACCGCTTCTTCCAGGCCAAGGTCGCCGCGCTCGCGGACGAATTTGGTCAGCACCAGCGTCGAATCGCCCGCCGCGCAGAACATCTGGAGATGCGCGCCGGCATCGCTGGCGCTGAGGATACTGACCGGGCTCTTCATCATCGCGGCTACTTCGTCGGCATCGGTATTGGCGATCGGGAGCGCGAAGCTGGTGTCGAAATGGTTCTCCTTCACCCAGTCGGCAAGCACGTCGGAGATATGCCCGCCGCGCGCCCAGTGCAGCTCTTCAAGCGACTTGCCGATCCATTCGCCGCAGTCCGGATTTCCCGCCGACGCGATCTTGAGCGTGTCCGCCCGCTTGAACGGGAACATGGTGGAGCGCCGCGTATCGGCCTCCTCGCGGCCCCGCGCGCGCCAGTCGGGATCGTCGATCATCGCCTGCTTGGCGTCGAGCGGCGACTGCACGAACTCGTTCCAGGCCGGCAGGTCGATGAAGCAGATGCTCTGCTCGAAGCCGATCGACATCTCGATGTAGCGCGGCGAGACCATGCCGTGGATCGTCACGCCCCGGTCGCGGAGCTCCTGGAGACAGTCGATGATGCGCTCGGCGCGGTCGGGCTGGGTCTCCATGTGGACGAGGATGTTGTAGAGCCCGGTAACCCCGTGCTTGCCGAAGAAGGTACCGAGCCATTGCAGCTGGCGGATAATGGCGTCGGCATTGTCGCCCGGCACGAACTGGAACGTCCCGCCATATTCGCCGAGCTTGGCGATGAGCGCATCGAGCTCTGCATCGTCGGCCAGGCTGGAGGGTACGGGCCGTCCCTGGCGGTCCTTGTCGAACAGCGAATAGGACAGGCCGAGCGCGCCTGCGGCAAGCGCCTCGTCCAGCAGATCGACCATCTGGGCGATCTCGCCCGGCGTCGCGGTGCGTTCCCAGGCTTCCTCACCCATCACGTAGCAGCGGATCTGCGAATGACCGGCATAGGTCATCAGGTTGATCCCGAGCGGCACTTTCGCGGCGGAACGCGCGTAGTCGGGAAAGCGCTCCCAATCCCAGGGTATCACCTCGTTGAGCAGGTCGCCGGGCAGGTCCTCGAGATAGGAGAAAACCTCGACCTGGGCCCTGCGGTCCGCCGGGCGCACCGGAGCAAGGCTGAGCGAGCAATTGCCGCCGACCACGGTGGTAACGCCGTGCTGCGGCATCGGGTCCAGCATCGGGTCCCAGTAGATCGTCGCGTCGAAATGAGTGTGGGAATCGATGAAGCCGGGAGCAACGACGAGGCCCGCCGCATCGATCACCGGCTCGCCGGCAGGGGAGAGATTCGGGCCGATCTCGGCAATGCGGCCATCGCTCACCCGTACATCCGCCAGACGAGCCTCAGTTCCGGTGCCGTCGACGACCATGCCGCCCTTGATCAGCAGGTTAGCCATTTCGCTTCTCCTCTTCCATCGCCGCGATCCGCTCTTCGCGCAGGCGGCTGCGCCGTGCCTTGCCGGCTTCGTCGCGCAGCGGGTCTTGCGTGAATTCCACGCTGCGCGGCAGCTTGTAGGCGATCAGCCGCTCGCCGGCAAAGGTCAACAGCAGGTCGGCTGTCACGTCCGAACCCGCTTCGCGCCTGACGATTGCGTGGACGCTCGCGCCGAGATCGGGGTCGGGCAGGCCGATGACTATGGCCTCGGCCACCTCCGGATGTTCGAGCAGGGCGGCCTCGACTTCGGCGGGATAGATGTTGCGCCCGCCGGAGATGATCATGTCGGTCCTGCGGTCGGCGATGTAGAGATAGCCGTCCTCGTCGACCCAGCCGAAGT
>CAYPFE010000398.1:0-3340 GCA_964409895.1 uncultured Novosphingobium sp. | reverse complement strand
AACCGCCTGCACAGCGGTACGCGCGCCCAGCGAGAAACCGACCAGATCGAACTGTCCCGCTTCAAGGCCTTTCGATTGAGCGAGGGCCAGGGCATCCTTCACCAGCACGTCGGGCGGATAGGCCTCTGCATCTTGCGGCACGTCACTTTCGCCATGGGCTCGCAAATCGGGCATGATCGCCTCGAAACCCGCATCAGCGAGCCTTTGCGCATGACCGAACTTGATCCAGTTGACCTGTGCACTCGAAAACAGCCCGTGGAGCAGCAGCACCGGAGGCCCCTCGCCAACACGATGAACGGCAAGCTTCGTCCCGGCCCAACCACTTACATATTCGGTCATCGCTCGCTGATAGCAATCGCCGCACGAGGTGCAACGCAGTTGCCGTTGCTAAGCAGGCTTAGTATGCTCTCGGCATGTATTTGACACTGGCTTCAATAGGTGCGCAGGTGGCGCATGGCTGACACCGATCCCGCATTCGAGACCGAGAAGGTCGATACCGTCTCCGGCGATACACCCGGTCCCAGCCGCTGGCGTGGGCGGCTTGTCATGTATGGCTTGCCACTGCTCTTGCTGATTGGTGTCGGCCTCTACTGGCAAAGCCTGCAGGGCAAGGTCACCACCGACAACGCCTACTTGCGGCAGGACAAGGTTGCGGTTGGCGCGGAAGTGAGCGGTCCGATCGCGCAAACGATGGTCAAGTCGGGCCAGGACGTCACCGTAGGCCAGGTCCTGTTCCGCATCGATTCCCGCCCCTATGAAATCCAGTTGGCGCAGGCCAACGCCGCGATTGCGTCGGCCCAGGCCAATGTGACCGCTCTGGCCAATTCGAGCGACTATGCCGGCGTAGATATTTCCGCCGCCCAGGAAGAAATCGCTTTCGCTCAGGCGACCCTCGCGCGCCAGCAGGCATTGTGGAAGCGCGGTTTCACGACGAAGGCCGACTATGATGCGGCCGACCATGCCGTAAAGCAGGCTCGGGAAAAGCTGCGTCAGGCACAGGCCGACCAGAAAGCGGCGCGCGCCAAACTGGCTACCGGAGCAGCCGTGCCCGGTCTCAACCCGCAAGTCGCCGCCGCAATGGCGCAACGCGAAGCGGCGCTTCTCAATCTTGCCCGGACCACAGTTCGCGCGCCGAAATCGGGACGTATTGCTCAGGCAGACCGGCTGCAGAACGGTCAGCAGGTCATCACCGGCCTGCCCGTGCTCACCATTGTCGGCAACCGGCAAAGCTACGTCGAGGCCAATTTCAAGGAGACGGAGCTGGCAGACATGCAAGTCGGTCAGCCCGCGAAGATCACGTTCGACGCCTATCCCGAACTCGAATTGAAAGGACACGTCGCCTACCTTGGCGCGGGGACCGGCTCGGAATTCTCCGTTATCCCGGCACAAAACGCGACCGGCAACTGGGTCAAGGTGACGCAGAGGATACCCGTTAGAATCACGATCGACCAGAAGAGCCCGCGCCCGCTCATAGCCGGCATGTCAACCCACGTGACGGTCTACACCGACGAACGGAAGCGCTAGCTCATGGCCAGCGCGGCTTCAGGCGGAGCCAGCAAGCCGAAAGTAACTTCGCCCGGTCTGGGAGGCCAGACGACGGACGAACCCAGCCTGCCAGTCGCGAACCATGGGCTGGTCATCTTCGGTGTGATGTTGGCATCGCTCCTGCAGGTGCTCGACACGACCATCGCCAATGTCGCGATTCCGCACATGCAGTCCGCGCTCGGTGCAACCCCGGAATCCGTCGTGTGGGTCTTGACCAGCTACATGATCGCATCGGCCATCGCGACGCCGCTGACCGGCTGGCTGGCCGACACAATCGGCGGACGCCGCCTGTTCATTATCTCGGTATCTACTTTCATCATTGCCTCAATGCTTTGCGGGTTCGCCCAGAACCTGGAGCAAATGGTGTTCTTCCGCATCCTGCAAGGCGTGTTCGGCGCGTTCATGGCCCCGCTCAGCCAGAGCTTCATGCTCGATACCACCCGCCCCAGCCGCCATGCAACCGTCATGTCGATATGGAGCACCGGGATCATGCTGGGCCCGGTTATCGGGCCATTCCTTGGCGGCTGGCTGACCGAGAACTGGAACTGGCGGTTCGTGTTTTACATCAACTTGCCGGTCGGCCTGATCGCCTTGATTATCCTCATCACCCAACTGCCCGAGCGGGAAACGATCCGCCGCCGATTCGACATGTTCGGCTTTATCTGGCTGTCGCTCGCGCTTGCCGGACTGCAGTTGTTCCTCGACCGGGGCAACCACGTCGATTGGTTCGATTCCGGCGAGGTCTGGACCTATGCAATGATGGTATTGTGCGGTGGCTGGATCGCAGCAATCCATTTCCGCAATTCACCCGGTCCGTTGCTGAATTTCGGCCTGTTCAGGGATCGCAACTTCGCCTTGGCGACGGGCTTCATGGTCGTGCTGGGCGGTATCCTGTTCTCGACCCTCGCCCTGATTCCACCAATGATGCAGAACCTGTTCGGCTACACCGTGATGGGCACCGGGCTGGTGTTGATGCCACGCGGTGTCGGCTCGATCGTCAGCACTCTGGTCGGCGGCATGCTGATGCTGCGAGGCGTCGATCTGCGGCTGACGATGGGCGCCGGCATGATTATCACAGCGCTCACCATGCGCGCGATGGCGGGCTGGCCGCTTGAGGTCGATTCCACCACGATCGTCGTCACCGCTTTCATTCAGGGCATGGGATTTGGCCTCGTTTTCATTCCGATCAACATCCTCGCCTTTTCGACCCTGCCGCCGAGCCAGCGCACCGAGGCGTCAAGCATCATGAACCTGTGTCGTGGGGTTGGCGGCTCGATCGGTATTTCAATCGTGATCGTCGCACTCGCACGCAACATGCAGATCAGCCATGCCGACATTGCCGGAAATATCACCGGTGAATCCGGAGGGGGTGCCGTCGATTTCAGCTCGATGGACCGATTTCAGCAAATGGGCGATGCGGCCATGAGCATGGTCAACGCCGAGGTCACCCGGCAGGCGGCCATGGTCGCCTATATCGACGACTTCTACCTGATGTCATGGGCGACATTGCTGATGGTGCCACTGTTGCTGCTGTTGCGGACCACCAAGCCCGGATCATGAACGAGCGTCAGCCTTTCGCGGAAAAGGCCTCGTCCCACTGGTCATAGGCCTCAAGCGCCTGAGCGGCATACATCGCGGAGGGCCCAGCCCCCATGTAGATCGCCAGACCGACAGTCTCGGCGATCTCCTCACGAGTCGCACCCTGCTTGCGCGCAGCAGCGACGTGGTAGGTCACGCAAGGATCGCAGCGCACCGCTACGGAAATCGCGACGGCCATCAGCTCCTTGGTCTTGCG